>CAIMVD010000255.1 GCA_903844815.1 uncultured Bacteroidota bacterium
AATTAATTGTCATATTTCTGATATCATTGATACTACAAGAGTAAAATCTAAAGTTCAAGAGTTAGAAGAAATTCAATTGAATGCGGCTTAATAAAATCTTCTCAGAGTTTCTATAAACTTTTTTGAGAATAATGGATATAATAATTAAACAGAACAGTTCCATGTAAAATTCATTTTAAGAATGAATAAATTCTTAAGTTCAAGTTAACTGACGAAAACTTGAAAAATACAAATGGTGAATATTGATTTTTACACCTAAACTTAAAATCAGAAAAATTAATAAAAAAACAACAACCTACGGTGTAAAGGTAAACCGTTATAATAATATGGCAGATATGTGCATAAATGAATTAAATGTAAGTGGTGATAAAGAATCAATGGATAAATTCTTTAAAGTTCTAAACTCAGAAGGTAATAATAATTTTCAAATGTCGAAATTCCTACCTATTCCAAAAGTACTCAATGACAATTATCCATTTCGAAAATTTAAAGCTTGTAATACAAAAACTGTAAAATTAAAAGGTGGTGAAATTAAAGAAATAGAAATCGATTCGAATAATAGGACTGAAGATGAGTTTCAAAAATTTAAAGCTAAACTAAGAAAAAACTTTGGGTATGATAATGATTATGATTGGTGTAAAGCAAATTGGGGTTGTAGTGAAGATATAAGTGAGGAAATGGGTTATTATGTAGATAATCAAAATTACTCTGTTAAATACATGACGAAATGGTGTCCAAATATTAATTTCGTTATTTATCTTCATAAAAGATATCCAAATCTTTCTTTTACATTGGAATTTCTTCAAAGTGCTGATTTTTATGCTGGTACCCTAACAATCACACCTGATAGTATTGAACTTGTTGAAGAGCCCTATAGTGAAATATGTTTCGGTTACAATAATGATTCAGGTAAATACTATTTTGATCAGGAATATGAAGGTAAAGATTGGGTAGATGTTATTGGTAAAAATTGGATTGATATACTTGCAGAATATGATTTTACAAGTGAAACAGTAGAAAACTGGAATGAACTAGTTGAACACTTTGAATATCATTTGGGAGATAAAAAGGAATAACTTAGTAGAGTAAAACCAAATGTAAAATAGTAACAATTCTTACGATATGGACAATAGAATTAATTGCAAAACAAGTCGGTTAAAATCTTTTTTAGAAAGGTGATTTAGGATAAATCTGAATCACCTTTTTAATTCCACATAATATTTGTAAAGGATAATGTTTGAAAAGTTTTTCATACTGATTTTTCAATTCTCCTCTTATACTTCTGCACAGTCTTATCACTCAACCCAGTCAACTTTGCCAACTTTCGTACACTCCTGATTTCAGGATGTTTATTATATAGTTCAAGGAATTCACGGTACTTGTTTTCACAACTTGTTTTGTAATTATTTTCATTCAGGAAATTATAAATGGTGGATTTGGAAATGTTTAGAGATTTGGCATTATCTAATACAGATTTATCACAATCATAATTTTTTAGTAAAAAGGTATCCCTCTTTCTCCGTTTACATTTTGCTAACTCTTTGATCTTATTTTCACGTGATATATCAATGCTTGAATAGATATCTTTATTAAAGAGGTATTTCCGTCTACCAGTATTCTTGAATTGTTTGTCATTAGGATTCATTGTCATTACTCCCTTACTGATACGACAGACTTCATACACACCGAAATCATGGGAATGTTGGTAATGATACTTATATAGGCAATATAAGTTGGTAGAGAGGACTTCAATTGAGATAGTTGGAGTGATGTTTCTCAGGATGATACCTTGACGAAACAAGGTTCCATGTCGATTACCAATTGGAACTTTACCACCTTTAGCTGAATAAAGATTTAATTCATAGATAAAAACGTCACTCACATCAATGTATAGTTCTTCTGATTCAAACTTAATGGTATTTACATTGGAAAGATAATCCTGATAATTGAATCCATTCTTATAGTTTTCAATCACTTGATTACAAAGGTGTGATGTAGTACTATTTCCATTATCCGTAATTGTATTCTCTTCTATAACATTATTCAAAATAAACTCTTTACTACACTTTAATTCATTAAATCCAATTAAATCTTTAAATTTAAATAATGATTTTAATTCTGATTCAATCTGTTCAATAAATTGATATGTATAAATTAATTCTTCATTCAAAATCAATGTACAATCTAGTTTTGATCCATACATCATTAAACTTGTATTAAAACACTTTCTATCAATAAATTGAATAAAATTCTTCCCTAAATCATTGATTATATCATTGACAATTACATTCAAATACCTTTTATACTCTTCATTACTTGAGATAGAGAATTCCAAAAAATAGATTAATCTGTACCTATAGTTTTGATCTGAATTAGATAGTGTGGTATATGAAATTGTAGGCTTATGTCTTAGTTTGTTGTAGAATGATTTTAAATCTTGGTCACATTTATCTATATCAATCCAAATATAGTTTGTGAAATCAAAATTATTGATCGTTTTCTCTCTCAATCCATATACCTGATGTTGAGTATTGAAGTTATGTGAGAAACAATATCCTTCTCTTATCATTTCTGCCATTTCATTGACAGAAAGAGATTTTTTTCTGAATTGAATTTTTCTAATTTCATTTCCAATTGGTTTCTGAAAGAAGTACTTAGTGGATATTCCTAGTTGTAGTTTGTATTGATTTTCTTGTGTTTGTTGATGGTTTTCATTGTTTTCTAATATCATTCATTAATTGATTATTTTTCTGTTCTTCAAATTGGGGTGGTTTGAAGATAATTGGGATATCTCTTTTGATGGTTATGGGTCAATTGAGATATCTTTTCTTATAGTCAAAGAATGATATTTTGTTTGGGGAGAAGTGAGGATGTTTAGAAATAAACATGTGGTGAGACGTGGGAGATAATGGAAAATGTACTCTTCTAACAGAAATGGACAATATTGAACGATCAAATATTCAGTATCGTTTGAACTCAGGTCGACAAAACTTCATAGAGAAGGGTGGAAAACTTGGGAGAAAAACAGGAACAATAAAGACCACAGAACAAATGAAAGATGAATACAAGGATGTAATTTCATTTCTTAAACGTGGCTATTCCGTTAGAAATACAGCCAAATTATCAAATAACAGTGTTAGTACGGTTCAAAGAGTGAAAAAATCATTCAAAATCGTATCGGAATGAAGATTTAGAAATTAACGTATTATGGAGCTGTATTTACGAATATCATCGAACTATTAATAGACATAGCTTCTGAAATCACTATTTGGTCATCAACTTTATCAAAACCACAAATTGAAGTTAGTACATTTTCAATACCGCTTGAATTAATTTTTCTGAATTCAGTATCAGCTTGCATAGTTTCACCATGTTCGTCAGTTGCATTAAAATGACAACCGCTTACCAATGCTTTTAAAATCAAATGATAAGGAAGGTTCAATTCACATGCTAAATGAATGGCACCTGAAATCCTATCTTCTGCTCCAAGCTTACGCTGCAAATCGCAACCCACCCTATAGATAGTATCGCCCAATGTTACATTTTGGAATCTGCGGAGCAAATCGTCGATGTGTTCAGTAAGCGATTCGATCGTAAATTCTTCAGGGTATTTTGCCAAAAGTATATCTGCTGCCTGTAACATCGTATTCCTAACTTCTTCTTTCAATTGATTGTCAGATAATACTTCAAACAAAAATATTGAATCGGGATGAGACAAATGACCCAAATATGCCACAGTAGCATGACCCAAGTTATGAATAAATAATTTCCTATCCACCCATGCTTTCATATTCTCTTTTGGAGCCAAACCTGCAATTTCCGGAATAGGATTTTTAAAAGCCATTTTATCAAGAACAAGCGTATTATAGGGCTCGCCAAAAACCTGAAGAATATCTTCTTCCATGTCTTTTTTGAGCATAATCGGAACCATTTTTCCAATACTGGTTTCTACAAGTCCTACTAATTTCTCAAATGGATATGTTGCAGGTAGTAAAGGAATTAGTTCAGTTTTGAAATATTCGGCTGCATTACGTAAATTTTCAGCTATGATTATATCAAGGGGAATATTGTACATCTTTTTTTTTCGAAACAACAATCCTTTTGAAATCAATGTAATAGCGCTCTTCAATCCATGCTGTCCAATTGAAACAGCCAAAACATGAGCTGTTGCAATTTCATGAGCTACAGCTTCCTCATCACTGGCCATTACACCCCGAACATTCTTAATATTCATGACTGTTTCCTGTTCACTTTTGACAAC
>CAIMVD010000256.1 GCA_903844815.1 uncultured Bacteroidota bacterium
AGACGGAATAAACATCCTCGGGATCGATGATTGCAAGAGGCTCCTTCATACAACAAGCGCCTTCGATATAAGTACCCAGCGGCAGGAACTTATATTTGAAAAAGAACTGAAGCACTTTGAAGAGCTTCATCCCGATTTTATCAAGGTGGTTGTTGAACGTTCCGAAGAGCTTGTAAACGCACACACAAGGTTTGCAAAATATCTTGGAGCAAGGAGATATGAGGCAGTGACACCGGTGCTCCCTCCGGATATCCTGGGAGTCTATGTTTTGATTCCAAATCCTAAATTTTAACTGGTATGGAAGAATTCAATATATCCCATCTAGCATCCGAAATCTCGAATATTAACAACTATCTGCATAATAGAACTTTACAGCAGGTAAACACTTCGCTTTCTATTCGAAACTGGCTTGCAGGTTTATATATTGTCGAATATGAGCAAAACGGAAGCGACAGGGCAAAATACGGCGCAGGGGCAATATCTGAACTGGCAGCTTTGTTGCGACATAGAAATGTTAAAGGGCTTGATGAACGCACACTAAGAACCTGCAGAGCATTTTATCTGACATATCCACAGATTTGGCGTACACTGTCTTCCATATTGCAATTAACAAAAAATGAAGACAATACAAAATGGGGTGCAGTGTCCCCCATTTTCAATTCGCTTATAGTATCCGGCAAATTAGAGGATAATCCGACTGTTGAAGAATTAAAATTACTCCTGGCAATTGATCGCCAAAAGTTTCCTGATCAATGAAACCTGATTATAGCATTAAAGAAAACAAGAGACTATGAACTTCCCTTCAATCGATATACAAGGTTCAATAATATCTGCTGAGCTTCCCGGAAACATCCGATCGGAACAGTGCCAGTTCCAGCAGGGTAAGGATTTTGGCGGCGATCTCACTAACCCCCGGCTGAAGGATGAAATAAGTTCAGCCTGGCAGGACGCAAAAGGACAGTGGACAATATTTCAAAACAAGCTTGCCCGGCTTAAGGATGATGATGCCGGAACTACCGAGACGCGGAATTTCTGGATAATGCCGCTCCTTACCAACCTTGGATATAATCTTGTATACAGCAGGCAGGCTGAAGAACTTGCAGGCAAGACCTTCCCTATATCGTACCGCGATAACCAGTTAGATGGTTTCCCTGTTTACTCAGGTGGTTACTACGAATCGCTCGACAAGAGGCCAGAAAATAAACTACTTCGCGTATCACCGCACGCAATGGTGCAGGAATACCTTAACCACAGCGAACATCTATACGGCCTGGTTACAAACGGCCGCCAGCTGAGGCTGCTCAGGGACGCAAACCGTATTACAAGGTTAAGCTACCTGGAGTTCAACCTTCAGAAGATGATGGAGGAGGACCTCTATTCTGATTTCGTACTTCTCTACAGGATTCTCCATTCGAGCAGGATGCCTTCGAAGATCGATGGCGGAGCCGAGAGCATAATCGAAAAGTACCACCAGGAGGGATTGGCAACCGGTAACAAGATCCGCGACAAGCTTGGCGATGCAGTTAAGGAGGCAATAAAAACCCTTGCCAACGGGTTCATAAGTCATCCGGCCAATGAGGACCTGCATGAGGCATTAAGCGAAGGAAAGCTGAATGCGGAATCATACTATATTCACCAGCTGCGTATAATTTACCGAATCCTCTTTCTTTTCGTAATTGAGGAAAGAAACCTTGTCTATTCAAACAGTTTTACACCGGAGACGAGACGGTTCAGCCGGATCTATCACAATTACCTTAGCCTTGCCCGTCTGCGGAAGCTGTCGAAGAACCTCCCACCGCCCGATTCCGGAAGACATTACGACCTCTGGCAGGGGCTGATTGGAACCTTTGCCCTATTTGAAGATAAAACAGTTGGGGAGAAGCTTGGAATTATGAGCCTGCAGGGCGACCTGTTCAGCTATAGCGCAATAAAGGGGCAGGGCTATGATCTTCACAATTGCAGGCTGAGCAACGAATCGCTGCTGAAGGTACTCAAGGCCCTGAGTTATTTTGAAAATGGGAACGGGGTTCTGAATGCCGTTAATTACGGAGGTCTCGATGTTGAGGAGTTTGGAAGCGTTTATGAAGGGCTACTCGAATTAAAGCTTACGTTCAGGACACTTCCCGGGACAGAGATCTGGAGCTGCGACTATGACAAGAGCAGCGAAAGGGGTAGGAGCGGAAGCCACTATACCCCGGAGGAACTGGTGCAGCCACTGATTAAGCATTCGCTCGATTACCTTATTGAGGACAGGGTAAAGCCATTCCAGCAGAACAAGGCAACAAAAGAAAAAACTGTTGAATCACTCCTTTCACTAAAGGTCTGCGATGTAGCCTGCGGTAGCGGACACATACTTCTTAGTGCAGCCAGGAGAATAGCCCTCGAGATAGCAAGGATAAATACGGGTGAGGACCAGCCAAACCCGGCAGCGGTACGAAAGGCAACGAAGCAGGTAGTGACGCAATGCATCTACGGAGTGGATAAGAATCCGCTTGCAGTGGAACTCTGTAAGGTTGCACTGTGGCTCGAGACCCATAACCCTGGCGAACCGCTTAACTTCCTCGACCACCATATTAAATGTGGCGATGCAATAGTGGGGCTTGCCCACCGTGAGGAGCTTGAGAAGGGGATCCCCGATGAAGCTTTTAAAACCCTCCCCGGCGATGATAAAGATATTGCCAAAACCTTCCGTGACCAGAACATTAAGGAGAGGAAAGCCAGGCTTGCAAGGGAGATCCAGCTAAAAGCCGAGTTTGATAAGACAACAGGTGATACAGTTAACGAAGCGATGACGGAGTACAGGAGCTTCAACAAGCTGCCAGAAAATACCCCCGAGGAGATAGAAAAGAAGGCCATAGCCTATAAAAAGTTTATGGGAGGCAAGGGGTACGGATTTCTAAAGGGTATGGCAGATACCATGGTCGGGCAATTTTTCATACCAAAAACTATTGAAAACAAAGATGTCCTAATGACCGATGGCGAGTTCAGGCAGATAATGAGTGGTTATAATGAAGGATGGCAGAACAGGAAAGTTGCCAGAGCCTCGGTAGTCTCGATGGAAAACAGGTTCTTTCACTGGTTCCTTGAGTTTCCGGAGGTGTTTAATGAAGGAGGATTTGATTGTATTTTGGGAAATCCACCTTATCTAGGAGGTAAAAAAATAACCGGTAACTACGGTGAGTATTATTCACATTTTTTGAGATCTTACTATACAGAGGCAATCGGACAAACTGATTTGATTGCATTTTTTATAAGAAGAAATTTTGAAATTATCAATTACAATAGTTTCGAATCTTTAATAGCAACAAATACAATATCTGAGGGAGACACTAGAGAAAGTGGAATTGAACAAATACTTAAACGAGATGCCAGTATAAACTATGCCGAAACCTCAAAAAAATGGCCAGGGAAGGCTAATGTTACAATTACTTTGATAACAATTTACAAAGGTAAGTTTATACGTGAATCTCTTTTCAATGGAAAAAAAGTTTTGTCAATAAATTCTTTTCTAGATGATCAAATTGTTGGTACCAAGCCTTTTATTCTATTTCAGAATAAAGATAAGAGTTTTGAAGGTATTAAGATATATGGTGATGGATTTATTATTGAAAAAGTACTTGCTGATGAGTTGATCAAAAAGGACAGTAAAAATGAAAATGTAATATTCCCGTATTTAAGTGGAGATGACTTAAGCTCAGATTCAAAACAATTATTTAGTAGGTATGTTATAAACTTCTTCAATTGGGCAGAAAAAGAGGCAATAATATATAGTGATTGCTATTCGATCATTTATAAAAGTGTTTATCCAGAAAGGATAGCTCAAAAAGATCAATCAGCGAAAAAGTTATGGTGGCAATATCAAAGACCAAGACCAGCATTAAATAAAGCCATAAATTATTTAAATAGATTCATTGTTATCACAAAACATATGCCTGCAACGGCAATCCACAGAACAACATTTTTCATCCTGTAGATCCTGATTCCTTAACCACTTCTTCAGGCTCTTTCAGAGCTGAATACATCTATAATATAATCCATGCCACAACAAGAAAAGGTAATCAGCACTACTATCTTCTACTGTAATCAGCACTGCAACCCACTATGGTAAGCCGCACACAACCCGAAACTATATCTAAACATATGCCTGCAACGGCAATCCACAGAACAACATTTTTCATCCTGTAGATCCTGATTCCTTTACCACTTCTTCAGTCGCGATAGCGACGAAATGTGAATAACCCCCGGCGCAAGCCGGGGGTAAGACGCCTCTCTGTCCTATAGCCCTGAAGGGGCGACATATATTGACCCAACTGTTGGCTCCAGTATAGGGTAATACAAACAATCAATTTCGGGTTCCATTGTCCATTACCCTGATAACCCAGACCGGTATGGCGTAATTCTTTGACAGATTTGAAATGCCTTCTTTTTTTGCTTCCTATCCTAAACTGAACCATCTGGTTTTTCAGCTTTCACCCCTTGGGGCCGGAGTAAAAAGCTGAAAAACCGGGTTGTATTTAAATCAGTCAATGCAGGCTGAAAACCCGACTCAAAAATGTAATTTTGAGAAAACAGAAATTTATAGATGAATACTGCTGCCCATAATAAACTTGTTTCCTTTATCTGGTCTATCGCCGACGATTGTCTGCGTGATATTTATGTCCGGGGAAAATACCGCGACGTAATCCTGCCAATGGTCGTACTGCGCCGGCTCGATGCCCTGCTCGAATCTACAAAGGAGGCCGTTATGGAAGAATTGCGATTTCAGCGCGATGAGGCTGAATTCACTGAATGGGATGATAATGGCTTAAAGGAAGCCTCCGGTTATGTCTTTTACAACACAAGCGTCTGGACTCTCCAGCGGCTTCATGATACTGCAACAAACAGCCAGCAGATCCTGCTTGGGAATTTTGAGGACTACCTGAACGGCTTCAGCGCTAATGTTAAAGAGATCATAGACAAATTCAAACTCCGGAGCCAGATCCGACATATGGCCGAAAAAGATGTACTGCTGAACATTCTTGAAAAGTTTACTTCGCCATATATTAACCTGACTTCTTCAGTCAAAACCGATCCCGACGGAAGGAAGATGCCTCCTCTTACTAACCTGGGTATGGGTTATGTTTTCGAAGAGCTGATCAGGAAATTTAACGAGGAAAATAACGAGGAGGCAGGGGAACACTTTACCCCCCGCGAGGTGATTGACCTTATGACACATATTATCTTCGATCCCATTAAGGACAAACTTCCCCTTGTAATGACAATTTATGATCCTGCCTGCGGTAGCGGGGGAATGCTTACCGAATCGCAGAATTTCATTAAAGATGAGGATGGTGAGATCCGTGCAAAGGGCGATGTTTATCTATATGGTAAAGAGATAAATGATGAAACGTACGCTATATGCAAATCGGATATGATGATAAAGGGCAATAACCCTGAAAACATCAAAAACGGGTCTACACTCTCCACCGATGAGTTCGCGGGTACTAAATTCGACTTCATGCTCTCAAATCCGCCCTATGGCAAATCGTGGGCCAGTGAATTGAAGAACATTAAGGATGGGAAAGACATTATTGATCCCCGCTTTAAGATCACTCTGAGGGATTATTGGGGAAATGAGGAAGACTCCGATGCCACGCCCCGTTCTTCCGACGGACAGCTGCTCTTCCTGATGGAGATGGTTACTAAAATGAAACCCCTTTCTCAGAGCGCATCCGGTTCAAGAATTGCCTCGGTCCATAACGGGTCTAGCCTCTTTACGGGCGATGCCGGCGGCGGTGAAAGCAATATACGCCGGTATATTATCGAAAATGACTGGCTCGAAGCAATTGTTCAGCTTCCTAATAACCTGTTTTACAATACCGGAATAACCACTTACATCTGGATATTAAGTAACAGCAAGGCAGCCCACAGAAAGGGTAAGGTCCAGCTAATCGATGCCGGTCAGCTTTATCGTAAGCTCCGTAAAAATCTGGGTAACAAAAACTGTGAGTTTGCCCCGGAACATATCAGGGAGATCGTTGAAGTATATTCGGGAATGCGGGCCATCGAAAGAGATGGTGATGACGGTATTGCTTCAAAGATCTTTGATAATGCCGATTTTGGATATTATAAAGTGACTATTGAACGGCCAAAACGTCTCAAAGCCCGGTTTACTGAAGAACACATTGCCACGCTGCGTTTCGATAAAAGCCTGCTCGAACCCATGACCTGGGCTTACGAAACCTTTGGTGAAAAGGTATATACTGAAATTGCCCGGCACGAAAAAGAAATTATTGATTGGTGCGAAAAAAACGAGCTAAACTTAAACGCCAGGCAGAGTAAAAACCTTGTGAGTGAAGCTCTCTGGATCAGACAAAGGGAACTCCTGAACATTGCCTCCGGCCTGATGGAAGCCATTGGCTCGGATGAATACAACGATTATACTATTTTCAGGGAAAAGGTGGATGAAATGTTAAAAGCTAAAAAGATTAAGCTTTCTGCTTCTGAAAAAAATGCGATATTGAATTCAGTAAGCTGGTATGATGCCAATGCCGAAAAAGTTATTAAAGGCACAATCAAATTAACAGGTGTTAACCTGGAACAACTGCTTAAACATCTGAACTGCAAAGAAACTGAACTGGCCCATTACGGCTATTTTGCCTCTGCTAAAAAAGGCGAGTATATCGAATACGAAACCGAAAGCGATTTGCGAGATACTGAGAATGTATCTGTAAAAGAAAATATTTACGATTACTTTTTGAGTGAAGTGAAACCGCATGTAGCAGAAGCCTGGATAAACCTGGATGCTACAAAAAATGGTTATGAGATCAGCTTCAATAAGTATTTCTACAAACATAAGCCTTTGCGGAGCATAGAAGAAGTGAGTGCTGATATTTTACAATTGGAAGTGGAAAGCGATGGTTTGATTAAGGAGATTTTATCGTTGAGTTAAAATATAACCTGCTGCTTATTAATATAATGTATGTTAGATAAAGTATCAATAGTTCACAGGGAAGAGATCGAAAATCGTATCTTCACAATACGCGGAGTACTTGTGATGCTCGATAGTCATTTATCTGAAATATATAACGTTGAAAATAAGAGGCTTAACGAACAGGTTAAAAGAAATATCAACCGGTTCCCCGGATCTTTTATGTTTCAACTGACTGATATTGAATGGGATTCTTTAAGGTCGCAAATTGCGACCTTAAGATCAGTAGAAAATATAAGGTCGCAATTTGCGACTTTAGATGAAAACAGGGGTAAGCACAGAAAATATCTGCCATATGTCTTTACCGAACAGGGAGTAGCAATGCTTTCGGCTGTTTTGCGTAGCGAAACGGCAGTTAAAGTTAGCATACAAATAATGGATGCCTTTGTACAAATGCGAAAGCTTGCATTAAACAATGCAGGTTTATTTCAGCGGTTAGATAAAATTGAAGTAAAACAAACAGAAGCTGACCGGAAGTTTGAGCAGATATTTAAGGCCCTAGAAAGCCGGAATCAACAACCCGAAAAAGGTATTTTCTTTGAAGGACAGGTTTTTGATGCCTGGGTGTTTGTTGCCGGACTTATTAAAACCGCTAAATCAGATATCATTCTGGTTGATAGCTACGTAGATGAAACAATACTCACCTTACTGGCAAAACGTCCTGAAAATGTAACCGCAACCATTTACACAGGGCAAATCAGCAAACAATTACAGCTTGACCTTGCAAAACATAATGTTCAATACCCTGCCATTGCAATAAAAACACTTGCCACATGTCACGATCGGTTTTTGTTACTGGATCGCAGGGAACTATATCATATAGGAGCTTCACTTAAAGACCTGGGCAAGAAATGGTTCGCATTTTCAAGAATGGATACTCTGACAGGTGAGGTACTGAAAAAACTATCGAATGAATAAAATCATAAAATATCCTGTTTACAAAGATTCGGGTGTTCAGTGGATGGCTAATGTTCCTTCTCATTGGGAATTGAAAAAGTTTAAAAGGGTCTTTTATGAAATTAAAAGACGGAGCAATGTTGGATTAAACTGTGGTTCAATTAGCTTCGGGAACGTTGTATACAAGGATGATGAAAAAATCCCTGTTTCAACAAAGAAATCATACCAAGTCGTATTAAAGGGAGATTTTTTAGTCAATCCTCTTAATCTAAATTATGACCTTATTAGTTTACGAATAGCATTATCTGAAATCGATGTTGTTGTAAGTTCAGGTTATATTGTTTTAAATAGCTCGATAAATCTTGATAAGAATTATTTTAAATATTTTCTTCATCGGTTTGATGTAGCATACATGAAATTATTAGGTTCAGGGGTGAGGCAAACATTGAATTATAATAATATAGCTAATTGTGATTTGATTTTTCCTCCACTCGAAGAGCAAACCGCCATTGCTAAATTTCTCGACCACAAAACCGCTTTAATAGACCAGGCAATAGAAATAAAACAAAAGCAAATAGAACTCCTCAAAGAACGGAGGCAAATACTCATACACAAAGCAGTTACACGAGGGCTGAACCCTGAGGTAAAACTAAAAGACAGTGGGGTGGAGTGGATCGGGGAGATACCGGAACATTGGGATGTAACGCGACTGAAAAATTTAATAATTGATTTAGAATCTGGGGTTAGTGTCAACGCATCTGAATCCGAGTCAGCAAATGGGGAAGAAATAGGGGTTTTAAAAACAAGTTGTGTTTATAATTACATATTTGAGCCTCGAGAAAATAAGAAAGTATTTCAATCTGATTTGAGAAGAGTTAGTTGTCCAGTAAAAGCAAACAGGATTATTATTAGTAGAATGAATGCACCTGATTTGGTAGGTGCGTCAGGATACGTGGACCGAGATTTTCAAAATCTATTTTTACCGGATAGATTATGGCAAACTGTATTTAGAAGCAATATTGAAATAAATATTGTTTGGTTAAGTAAGGTAATTACAACGACTGGATTCAGAAGTTGTGTAACTGCAATTGCAAATGGATCAAGTCCAAGTATGAAAAATATTTCTAAAGGTGAATTTTTAAATTTAAAAGTACCACACCCTCCAATAGTAGATCAAGATGCTATTGTTGAATTTGTTGAAATTTCTTCTCAAAAAATTGCAATTGCAATTTCCTTAAAAGAACAAGAAATAGAAAAGCTAAAAGAATACAGGGCCACTCTGATAAATAGTGCGGTGACGGGGAAAATAAAAGTATGTTAGGTGCAGAAGTTATATGCGACTTTAAAGAATTTACAAACTGACTGACTTGATAATTTTTCAAAAATAATGTTTCACTTTAGGGAAACATTTGTATCTTTGCAATGTGGACAGAAAACGGAAATATAGAGAGATTACATTTTTCAATGACTACTTTCAGGAGTTCTTCAGTAAACAATCAAAAAAAGTAAAAGCTAAAATTGTCTGGACTTTTGATTTAATTGAAGATCTCCCAAGAGTTCCAGAGACGTACCTTAAACATATTGAGAACACAGATGGACTATATGAAATCAGAGTTCAACTCAGCAGTGACATTTTTCGTATCTTCTGTTTTTTTGACCGGGGACAATTAGTTGTGCTGGTAAACGGATTCCAGAAGAAAACTAAAAAGACACCAAAAAAAGAAATTGAATTGGCACTTAAATTAAAAGCAGATTATGAAAACGAAAAATAAAAACTTAACCACTCTCGAAGAGTTTAAAGAAAAAAACTATGGAAAACGAGGGACTAAAGAGCGCGATGAACTTGATGCTGGTTATGAAAACTTTAAGATCGGCGCTTTAATTCACAATGCTCGTATCGAGAAAGGAATGACACAGGAAGAACTTGCTGAAAAAGTTGGAACAACAAAATCGTACATTTCTAAGATTGAGAATAACATTAAAGAGGCTCGTATTTCGACACTTCAGAAAATTGTTGAACTTGGTTTTGGTGGACATCTGGAACTCTCTATCAGACTGTAATTTACGCTTTGACAGAAGAAAGAATAGCCTCATCCTGTTTAAGATAATATGCTTATCGGAAATCCATATTGTGGTGTTTTTTAAAAATTGGTCAATACTTAAACCTGGAAAAGAGAAATATCTTTAATAGCCTTGTATACATGTGGTTAAGATTCCTCGCTTCGCTCGGAATTACAATTCATTTTGTATATCGGGGGGAGGTAAAGAGCGGCGAGCTAAGTGAAATTCCAAATTATCCTGATATCCGCATTCGACACATTCAGTATCCGGCTTAAAATTTTGCCTGCATCTGCATAAAAAGATAGGGCATAAATATTCCAGAATGAATTTCAGTGTTTTTTATTACTTTTATTAAATGATAGATCGACTTTATATCGACACTTCTGTCTTTAGAGGGTATTTCGAAAATACTTTTCCTGATTTAATAAAAAGCTTAAAAGCTCAGTTATTGGTCATATTGCAAAAAATACCGGACAAGTTACCGGACAAGTTACCGGACAAGTTACTGGACAAGTTACTGGACAAGCTGCTGGAGAAGTTACCGACCATGTTACCGACCATGTAAATGAGTTGATTTTGAGATTAATAATAGTACTGGAAAATAAAAAAAGTCGCCCGGAATTGATGGAGTCACTTGATTTGAGACACTCAGGCAATTTTAGGGATAATTATCTAAATCCTGCAATTGAAGAAGGGTATATAGAAATGACAATTCCTGATAAGCCAAAAAGCATAAAGCAAAAATATCAGCTTATACACAAAGGCATTGAACTAAAAAACAGAATCAGCAAAATAAAATGACAAGTCAAACCAATGAACAAGCTCTTGAAGCTGTAATCGAAAAGCGTCTTACAGGCATTTGCCTTGAAGAACTCAAAGAGCAGGGTATATATTTGAACTCTGTTGCAGAAAGAGCAGAATTGTATCGTGGCGGCAATGGCTTTTATATAGGTTCGCCTTCTGAGTTTAATCCAAAATATTCAGTTGATGAAACAAGATTCTGGAATTTCCTTGAGTCGACTCAAAAAGAAGAATTAGCAAAGCTTCAGAAACAAACCGGCTGGAAACTAAAAATACTCGACCGGCTCGACAGGATGATCAGGAAATATGGCATCATCCGTATGCTCCGAAAGGGTCTTGAAGTCGATGATGCACATTTTACATTGTTATTTGTTTTGCCCCTTGCCAGCAGCAGCGAGGCCATAATAAGGAATTTCGAAAGTAATCAGTTCAGTGTCACCCGCCAGATCAGGTACTCAGTAAATAATCCCGGTGAAGAAATTGATATGGTCCTTTTTGTGAATGGCCTGCCCTTTGCGACTATGGAACTGAAAAATCACTGGACGGGTCAAAACGCCAGGGTACATGGTCAGCATCAGTATAAATATAAGCGCGACAATACACAGCCTCTGTTAAACTTCGGCCGTTGCATTGTGCATTTTGCAGCTGATACTGATGAAGTTTATATGACAACCAGGCTTATAGGTGACGATACAATTTTTTTCCCCTTTAACCTGGGACATAACTTTGGTAAGGGCAATCCTCCAAACACCTTTGGGCATAAGACATCATATCTTTGGGAAGAGGTCTTTACCCGCCAGAGTCTGGCAAACATAATTCAGCACTTTGTAAGGTTCGATGGCAAAGAAAATGATTCACTTGCAAAAAAGAATCTGTACTTTCCACGCTACCACCAGATGGACATTGTACGAAAACTTGTTGCCGATGCAGGTAAGAATGGGGTAGGGCAGACATATTTAATACAACATTCGGCCGGTTCAGGAAAATCAAACTCAATTACGTGGGCAGCTTATCAGTTAATCGAAACTTATCCTGAGAGTGTTTCAGTACCCGGAAATAAAGGTCTTTCAAATCCTCTTTTTGATTCGGTAATTGTCGTAACCGACAGGAGATTACTCGATAAGCAATTGCGCGATAACATTAAGGAATTTTCAGAGGTAAAAAATATTGTTGCACCTGCATTTTCGTCAGGTGAGCTAAAGAAGAATCTTGAAAGCGGGAAACGCATTATTATAACTACAATACAGAAGTTTCCGTTCATAGTTGATGGAATAGCCGATTTAAGCGACAAACGATTTGCAGTAATAATTGACGAGGCTCACAGCAGCCAGAGCGGTTCGGCCGCCGACGATTTGAACAGGGCAATGGGCTATAACGGGACCGAAGAGGAAGACCCCGACCCGCAGGATAAGATCCTTGAAGTGATGCGTTCGCGCAAGATGTGCGGAAATGCTTCCTACCTCGCTTTTACTGCTACTCCGAAGTCAAATACTCTTGAGAAATTTGGTATAAGGCATCCCGATGGCCGATTCACCCCTTTTCATCTTTACTCAATGAAACAGGCAATTGAAGAGGGTTTTATACTCGATGTCCTGGCAAATTACACTACTTACAGGAGTTATTATGAAATTGAAAAATCAATTGAGGAGAATCCCTTATTTGACTCAATCAGGGCGCAAAAGAAACTGAGAGCCTTTGTTGAACGTCACGAGCAGACAATTGCAATCAAGGCTGAAATCATGCTCGACCATTTCATTCAGAAGATTGTAAATACAAAAAAGCTGAAAGGAAAGGCGAAAGCAATGGTTGTCACACAAAGTATTGAATCGGCAATTCAGTATTTCTTTGCTCTCAGGAATTTATTGGATAAAAGAGGTAATCCGTTCCCTATTGCGGTTGCGTTTTCAGGCAGTAAGACTGTTAACGGTATCGAGTATACTGAAGAAAAAATAAATGAGTTTCCACCCGGTCTGGATACAGCAAAACCATCCGATCCCGGTTATATCTCAGATAAGATTGCCCGGTATTTTGATATGGATGAATATCGGATACTGGTTGTTGCCAATAAGTATCTTACAGGATTCGACCAGCCAAAACTCACTGCGATGTTTGTCGACAAGAAACTGCAGGGAGTCATGGCAGTTCAGGCATTGTCGAGGCTTAACCGTTCGGCTGACAAATTGGGGAAGAAGACAGAAGATCTGTTCATACTTGACTTTTTCAACTCAACGGATGAAATAAAGGAGGCATTTGATCCATTCTATACATCCACGACGCTTAGTAAAGCCACCGATGTAAATGTACTGCATGAACTTAAAAACAATCTCGACAGCGTTGGAGTATATGAATGGTCGGAGGTAGAGGATTTTAATGAGAAGTATTTTTCGAATGCAAACGCGCAGGAATTAAGTCCGGTTCTTGACCTGGCAGCCGACCGTTTCAATTCAGCTTTGGGGCTAGAGGAAAAGGAAAAGGTCGACTTCAAGATCAAGTCTAAACAGTTTGTAAAGATTTACAGCCAGATGGCCTCCATCCTGCCTTTTGAAGTAATAAAATGGGAAAAGTTATTTTGGTTTTTAAAATTCCTGATACCGAAGCTCATAATCACCGATCCTGATAAGGATAAACTGGATGAATTATTGAATTCTGTTGATCTTTCTACCTATGGTCTTGAACGCGTAAAATTGAATGCTTCAATTGGTCTGGATTCTGCGGAATCGGAAGTTGACCCCCAGAACCCCAATCCCAGGGGTGTCCATGGTGACGATACAGTTAAGGATCCTCTTGATCTGATAATTAATAGTTTCAATGAACGATGGTTCCAGGGGTGGGAGGCAACACCCGAAGAACAGAGAGTTAAATTTGTTAGTCTGGCACATAACATGCGATTGCACCCTGATTACAAAGAAAAATACGCTGAGAATACCGATGAGCAGAACAGGGATATTGCCTTCAGGAAAATTTTCGACGATGTAATGTCGAAACAGCGCAAAAGCGAACTGGATCTTTACAGGCTAATCTCAAAAGACGAAGCATTCAAATCGGCAATGCAGGATACTTTGAAGAGGATATTGAAGGCGTCGTAGTTTGAATTGACAAATAATTTTACTTTTAAGTGAAATAGTCTATATTTGTAAAGACGGTTTATTATGAAATATAAACCAATGGCGTTTAGTTAATGAATATTATTACCAAACATGAAAAGAATATTTTACCCCAGGGACCACTCTACTATTCTTGTGTTTTTACCCCCCAACCCCCCAAGGGGG
>CAIMVD010000257.1 GCA_903844815.1 uncultured Bacteroidota bacterium
AGGACAAGGGGGGAAGGAAGCAGCGGCGATTCACCTGAATGCGATTTTCTGATAAAATGACTATTGAATAGCCGCTGCTTCCTTCCCCCCTCATGCACACAAATAATTTGTCATCCCGAAACTCATCCACCCGGGGATACATCTCTAACTAAATGGTTATGAAGTGGATGAGTTGAGGGATCTTACTCTCGCAGAAACAAATATTTTGTTAACTCATTCTAATCAAAAAGAAGAAACCTCAACTATATTGATAGAGAGAAAAAGATGTCATGAAAGATTAGCTTCAAAAGGAGGGGAAATTTTTATAATCTTCAAGCCACTACAATAAAAAAAGGAGGATGCCAGTTGGCAGCCTCCGCTAATATTATTGTATAATCTAACAGTTGATTATCTTGGTCCCTGATATACAAGAGTATCTGTACATCCCCTGTTTTTAGGCGTTGCCGAACCCCAGACTACTGACCAGAAGAATGTTCTGGAAGCCACATCATACCTGCTTGGATATCCGTTAACCATTGCGAAGTTAGTACCCTGTAAAGCATCTGTTATTGTGAGTGGATATGAAGCAGCAGGAGTTGAGTTATTAACGGTTATTGTCCATCCTGCTTCAATATCTCCAACAGACCCACCGTTAGCCCATGCCTGACCATAATTCATTTTTACCGAATTGCTTCTAACAGTTATGAGGCGATATTCGAATCCTTTAAAATAACCTTCAAGACCACCTGTATCACCGGGACGCATTACATAGCCCTTCATTAAATATATGCCATCCATTTCATTACGAAATAATATTCTTACAAGCATGGTGCTAAAATTGCTCCCTGGTACTATCCCATTCTCGGCATTCACTATTTTTACCGGAACAATATAGAAGTTATTAACCGGATTTTGCATTTTCTGGGCATCAATTGTTAAATCCCAGTCCACCCCGGTGCTTCCTGCCGGAACTACAACCTGATAGGAAGCTATTGTCAGAGCCGCTAGAGGAACAGGAATTGCAGCGTCAGCTCCTGTAAGCTTATTTAAAGCATTATAGCTATCAATAAGAGAATTATCAAGCGCCAGAGTTACTTTTGTAGCCGTATCAAGTTCCGCGGTCGAGGCAATTGTCACTTTAAAGCTAAACGTAGCCGGCTTTAACGGATCAACTATCTCACGATCAACCGTTCCCGGGGAAACATAAGAAGATTCCAGGAACTCCGCTATCCCCGTGACATTCAGATTTTCAATAGTATTCAGGCATGACGATAATGTAATAACGATAATCGCCGCTGTTATAAGGTACTTCACATTTTGTTTTTTCATGACTAAAAGAACAAAGTTAATTAAAATCATTATCATTTAAAATCTTAATTAGAAACATCAAATAAACCACTGTCTCAAGGTTTTCTTTCGCAAGTTTTTCTTTGGCCCCGATTGCAAATCGGCGCCAGCAATTGATTGGGATAATCGCTGGTGCGAATTTGTAATTCATGCCATATCCTTTGGTGCCATTACAATAAAAAACGGAGGCTGCCAGTTGGCAGCCTCCGCTATTATTTTACTGAATATTCAGCAAGTCGATTATCTTGGGCCCTGATATACAAGAGTATCAGTACATCCCCTGTTTTTAGGAGTTGCAGTACCCCAGTTTACTGACCACATGAAGGTCTTGGCTGCAATTTCATACCTGCTTGGGTAACCAGGAGTCATGATAAATGCTGATCCCTGAGTTACATC
The DNA here is from genome assembly GCA_903844815.1 of uncultured Bacteroidota bacterium. GTDB lineage: Bacteria > Bacteroidota > Bacteroidia > Bacteroidales > VadinHA17 > LD21. The sequence continues at coordinate 1,723 of CAIMVD010000257.1, forward strand.
AACAAGTGTGATAGGGAAGGAAGCACCTGCAACAGACTTATCAATTGAGATAGTCCATCCTGCATCGATACCGCCAACACCACCACCATTAGCCCATAACTGGCCATGATCCATCTTAACTGCGTTACCGCTGACAGTTATAAGTGAATATGCGAAATTCTTGAAATAACCTTCCAGACCGCCTGTATCGCCCGGACGCATAATAAATCCTTTCATCAGGTATTTACCGTCGAATTCGTTACGGGCAAGAATTCTGATAAGCTTGGTTCCGAAATTTCCGCTTACTACAACACTATTCTCAGCGCTTACTATTTTAACCGGAATGATGTAAAATGTAGTTACAGGATTAGGAACTTTCGTAGCATCAACTGTGAATTCCCATTCAACTTCCCTTTTACCTGCAGGAACTGTAACTTCATAGGAAGTAATATTAAGAGCTGCACCCGGAACAGGAATTGCTGCTGCAGCACCTGTAAGTCCTTTTTCTGCATTGTAAGCGTCGATAAGTGAATTATCAAGTGCTACTGTTACTTTTGTAGCCTTATCAAGTGCAAAAGGAGATGCAATGTTAACCCTCAGAGAAAATGGAGCCGGTTTTGTAGGATCCACGATCTCACGGCCAACAGTACCTGTAGCGGCATTGGATGCTTCCGAGAATTCAGCAATAGCAGGTGATCCTGAGAACTGACCTGTAAAATCTTCCAGATCGTTCAGGCAGGATGATAATGCCATCGTCATCATTACCAGAAGTGATAAAATTTTTATAGATGATTTTTTCATTTCTAAAAGTATTAAATAGGTTAGTAGGTAATGGTCAGCGGAGCATTATCCCAGAAAACTCTTGCATCAAAGGGGTACTTTGATGTCGTAAATTCAACACCCTGTCTGGCAACCGCTTCCTGAACATTTACTTTATTCAGAGTGAATTCATCATTAGGATAAGGGAATAATCTTGGGATCTGTCTGCGGATAAGACCCGACGGATAGTAGCTGAGCATTTCGAAATTAGGTCCAAGTCCTTTCGGATTCGGCAGGCCTGTACGACGGTAATCGTTATAAGATTCGAAGTTGTTGAGCATATAATTGCCGATGTACTTCTGATCAATAATCCTTGCAATTTTCGCGCCTGCAGCAGCAGCATCATCCCATGCCACAGTTGCCTGAGAAAGGTAGGTGGCTTTATCAGCAGTGGCAACTTTTGCAGCATCAAGAGAGGAGGTAACACCTGCCAGATAAGCAGCTGAAGCAGTTCCGGTTGTAATGACTCCCCTTACAAGAGCTTCAGCCTGAAGGAACTGGGCTTCCGATAGAAGGAAGAGTTTAGCTCTGTCAGTAGCACCGCTACCCGAAGCAACACCTGCTGTAACAGCTGCATTGGATGCAATAAGAACCCAGGAGTAGTTAGCTGCCTGTGTTGAGTTTGGCTGAGCTACAAGGTCACCATCGGTTCCGAGTACAAATGACTTAAGAACGCCTGCAGCTGCAGGTGGTGCAAAGAAGAATTTTGTGAGACGCGGATCAGAAAGACCTTTGAGTTTCTCATGGAAATAAGCATTGAGAATATACTGGGTATTCGCACCAGTATTAACGCCGTCGAAGCTTTTTCCAAACTGATTCCAGAGAGGGTTTGTCTGACCTGATGATGCGACATATCCGGGGCTGGCGGTAACGTCAGCAGTAATATAACCCAAACTTGAAGTGTTGTCGAGCATCGCTTTCAGTTCAGAAACTGATTTAACATTTGTCATCCTCATTACGAGGCGAAGTTTCAATGTGTTTGCAAACTTAGCCCATTTTGTGAAATCACCTGCGAAAACAATATCAGATGCTACTTTGAATGAATAATTCGCATTTGTAGCAGCATCATCGGCGTTGACTGCATCATCGAATGCTGTCATCGCTTCGTCGAGTCTTTTAATAAGGTCAGCATAGATTTCTGCACCTGTATCATACTTAGGTGTCAGAGTCTTGTCAGCGGTGTTGGCTTCGGTATAAGGAACATCACCATAAAGGTCAACAAGGCGTGAATAGTACCATGCCTCAACAACAGCAGTAATTGCAGGATAAACAACGTTTGTTCCCGAATTGGTACGGATGAATTTAGTGTCGGTAAGAACACCGGGATAGTATCCGTTAAAAGCACCAGGATAATAAGCAGAGGTTATCTCGTATTTCTTCTCGGAATACCAGCCTGACCAGCCGCCTGCATGTGCCCAGTAACCCATCCATGCTCCCGCGGTAGTGTTTAATCCGTTTATATCAGAAGCCCAGCTCGTAAGCACGCCCGGCAAAACAAGGTCGGGAGTTGCCTTAGTAGCATCGTTCGGGTTTTGGTTGACATCAAGCCATTTCTCGCAGCTTGAAAACCCGATTGCCACTATCGCGATTAAGATTATAATATATTTTTTCATATTCTTTCTTTAATATTTATGTTGTTACTAGAAAGTCAAAGTGACGTTAAAGCCATAAGACCTGGTTGCCGGAGTCTGGTTACTGTCGGTATAACCTACAGCGTTGCCTGTGCCTGCGTTGAATTCAGGGTCTGTATAGATATTGTTCTTTGGTAAGAACATAAAGAGGTTCCTTCCTACTAAACCGACTCTGACACCTTTAACAGCATTGTTGGTAAACGCGAATACTGTAGCGGGAACATCGTATGCCAATGAAAGTTCACGAATCTTCCATACATCAGCGCTGTTAACAGAGTAGTAGCTGAGACTTCTCATTGTATTTGTCCACCATGCTACGCCACCTTCCTGAACGGTAACATTTGTGTTTGGTGTATATCCGCCGTTTCCGTCAGAAATGACTGAATTAGGATATACAAACCTTTCACGTCCGTTGGCTGCTGAAAGCTCGCCGATACCTGTGAAGAGCAGATCATAGTAAATGTTAGCGCGGAATACTGCACCACCACGATAATCAGCACTTGCTGCAAATGTGAAGTTTTTGTAAGTAAGGTTAGTCTGGATACCAACGAGGTGCTTTGGAGCAGTCTGTCCTCTTAAATAGGTAAGTGGGTCAATAGAAGGAGTACCTGATTTAGCATCAACTATTGTACGTCCCTGATCATCCTGCTGGAAACGTGTAACTTTAATTGAAGGATATGATTCACCAAGCATAGCATAGATAGTGTTACCTATCGAAATTTCCTTGAGGTCGCCAGCAAGTGAAACTACTTCATTATACCAGTATGAATAGTTGAAGTTAACATCCCATCTGAAATCATTTGTAACGATAGGGGTGGTTTTTACTTCAACCTCAATACCTTTGTTAAGCATCTCACCTGAGTTGATCTTTGAGCTGGTATAGCCTGAAGCTCTTGAAATACTCATGTCAACTGTCTGGTTGGTGGTATTTGTCTGGTAAGCAGTAATAGTTGTATTGATACGGCTGTTCAGGAAGCTAAGGTCAAGACCTATCTCCTTTGAGAGTGTGAATTCGGGCTCCAGATAACGGTTGTTGAGTCCGTCAGATACTGTGTAAGCCGAAATACTTCCGTAAGGGAAGTTGGCAGCTGTACCAAAAGTATTCTCGAGTGAGTAGTTGCCAATGTTGATAGCACCTACTTTTGATACGCCTCCTCTGATTTTAGCATAGCTAAGGATATCGTTCTTAATGCTGGGTATCATTTCGGTAAGTACCAATGATGCATCAACACCCGGGTAGAAGAATGACCAGTTGGATTTGTCGAGAAGTGAAGTCCAGTCGTTCCTGAGTGATCCATGAATGTATGCGAAGTTCTTGTAACCGACTGTAACGTCTCCGAAAACAGCCTGGCTCCGCAGGTTTGACCAACTCTCGTCTCCGCCCATATTTCCAATACGGTTCTTCACGTTGAAAAAGTCATTGATCTCAAGAGCTGCAGCACTAACGTTAGTACTCCTGGAATAACTGTCGCGTGTTTCTGCACCGGCGATAGCTCTTACCGAGATGTCATTGAATTTCTTATCAAAAGTAAGCAGGAAGTTGTTTGTGAATCTCCATCCAAAACCCTGTCCTGTACCCATCGTTGAAACAAAATTTGCCTTGCTTATGGCTCTTCCGTTTTCGGTGTACATCTGAATACCGTATGGGCTGAAAGTTCTGGAATAGTTCCTGTTTTCGTAATAGCTGTTGTTTGGAGCTATAGATGACCTGACAGAGAAATTAAGCCATTTTGTAATATCCTGGCTCAATGTAACAACGCCTGTGAAATAATCACTTCTATTATCTGCTCTAAAACGTTCGAGTTCTTCGTAAGGGTTAGGATAATAGGCATTATAATAATGGTTGATATCTGCCCAGTTGGTTACACTCTTTCCTGCAGCATCAGTAAGAACTGCATCCCAGTTGCTGTATGAGGTAAGCGGAACCTGCATAGGTGTGTTCATTACGTTCCAGTAAACGCCTGAACGTGAGGTGTTCGATGTACGAACTGTATAGTTGAAGTTAGCAGATGCTGTAAAGCCTTTGTAGCTTTTTGAAGCATTAAGACGGATAACATCCCTGCGAGCCTCATCACCAGGAACAACACCTTTTATCTTAACATCCTGAACAGCAAGATAGATAGTTCCTGTTTCATTTCCTGATGAGAATGATACGTCGTTCTGCAGTGTCAAACCTGTATTCCAGAAATCTGTTTTCTCATTAGCACGGGGTGAATAGGTAACCATCTGCTTTTTCCCATTCTCATCATCCAAACCAAGCTGAACCTGTGAGCCGTCAAATTCCGGACCCCAGCACTGGTTTTCAAAAGGATCATAGATAGGATTGCCATAGGTGTCAGCTGAAGAGCCTGATCCAAAGCGATCCTGAAGTTTTGGGAAATAGGCAACTTTGTCAAAAGTTGTTGTGTTACTGAACTGAATGGTGGTCTTGTCTCTTGAACCCCCTTTTGTAGTAACAACGATAACACCGTTAGCAGCTTCTGATCCGAAAAGAGCAGCAGCGTTTCCTCCTTTGAGGACGTTCATGCTTTCAATGTCGTTCGGGTTCAAAGTTGCAAGATATGCAAGGTTTACCGGAATACCATCAAGTACGAGCAGCGCCTGGTTGTTACCGAGGAATGAACGGTTACCCCTGAGGAGTACCCTTACATCAGGGTTAACACCTGCGTTAACTGTATTGATCTGCAGACCGGCAACCTTACCTGAAAGAGCTGAGGCAGCGTTGGTAGCCTTAGCCTGGGTTAAAAGGCTTGCATCAACTTTAGTGATTGCAGATCCGATTTCATTCGCGTTGCGTTTGATACCGAAAGCTGAAACAACAACCTCATTCAGGCCAAGAAGATCCGGCTCAAGAACTACATTAATTACCGTTTTACCGGCAATCTCTACTTCCTGCTTTTTCATCCCTATATAGGAGAAAACCAGAGTAGTTGCATTTTTAGGTACGGTAACAGAATACTTACCATTGACGTCAGTGTTGGCACCCAGGGTGGTCCCTTTTGCCTGAACTGTTACGCCGGGTATTGCACCTTCCCCTGCTACTGCAGAGGTAACCGTACCTGTAATGACTATTGTTTGTGCAAATAGTGCTGAAACACTAATGACAAACAAAACAATCAACAGTGAAAGTTTCTTCATACGAATTAGTTTTAGGTTATAATTTAACACGGCAAATGTAACTTTTAAAACTAAGTTTCCAAACTTCAAGTTAAATTTTGGTTAATGTTTTTTCATTTTTTAAATGTAAAAGCAACATTTATTAATAATGAAAAAGCTCCTGTCACCAGGAGCATTAATTTCATATTCAGATATTTATAGCGATAAAACAGAGTTTTATCAATTATCATTTTAACATTTCAGGTATTAACATTAACATAAGATTTTTTAAGTTAAATGCACCGATCGCAAAGTTTCAGCCAGGGTTTTTAAGGCTTAAGCTTTTTTTACAAATCTTTTTGAACTATGAAGTCAATAAAAAACCTATTTGCTTATCTCGTTGCAGTATGTAACCAGTTTTATAACATCTTCATTATTGTCAAAATTTACCTTGTTTTTTGAAATGAACTGGCTTAATTCCTTTTCCTTGTCGGGGAAGATCTTCAGGAATTCCCGTTTTGTATCGAACATTGTCATTCCGTCAATCTTGCGTATCCAGAATTGTGTATCGTCGATCACCTTATAACCCTTTGGTATCTTAAGATCTATTGCACCATTGGATCCATAAATCTGCCTGACATAAGAAGGTGCTGTTGTCTGCGATTTTGCGCCATACAAAGTGGGATATCCTTCGAATTCAACATAGCTCTTATGCTGAATGAAGAGTGTTACCGGCGCTTTAACTGCTAGTTCATAGAAGCCCTTTTCAAATGGAACGAAGGTCCGGTTAGCCATGAAAACAGTATCGATAAGCTGAGGCTCATCGAGAATCAGGGTCTGTTTGTTTTGAAAGAATACCATCTCCTGATCTACTTTATTATAATTCAGGACTGCGGTATTTATCTTTCCCGACTTAAGTTTTACTACACTTTTTGTGAACTTTGGGAGAAGAAGGTTCGGCATGTTAACAAGAGAGTCAGTCTGGGCAGCCAATTGAAATGTAACTGCGGATAGTAACAGACCCGCATAAATATGTCTCAATGATATTAGTGTTTTTTTCATCTTATTAGTTTTTAATATGTAACATTTCTTACAATTATCGTGCCTATAATATTATCAAATGTATCCATTAGTTTCGAAAATCCTTTAACCCGGAAGAACAAAAGAAAAGCATTAACGGAAAGGTTCTACTTTAATCCTATTTAACCACGGAGTTACACGGTCCCGAGTACTCGGGAGTACTGTTCTACACAGTGGCATTCTGTGAAACTCTGTGCAACTCCGTGGTTAACTGTTTTCTCACTGCCGGCGCGAATTTGCAATTCGTGCCCCTGTTTCTTCCTATATATATAAAGGTATAAAACTACTTTCGCTTCTTAAAAGGATTGTTCTTTCTCAATTCTGCAGCCGCAATACACAGATCATCATACATTTCATTTCCTATTGCCCTTATAAGCGGTTCTCTGAGAAATTCGTAAACATATAATCCCTTTCCTTCGCCGTTCCTGCGCGCCGGAGAGCAGATAGTCAATTCCACATAATTAACTGCCTTAAATTCAGAATAATTCTTAACCCGGACCGGGAATAAATGACATGAGAGTGGCTTTTGAAAGGAAATCTTTCCTTCTGACCAGGCTTTTTCGATACCACAAAGCAGGATTCCGTCTTTAATGATTGTATAGGCACATTCGGCATCGCCAATCAGAGGTGTAACATTATCGTTTTCAAAATCCTTAATACTGCAGCCCTTTTCCTCAATGGCTGCAATGCCTTCAGGTCTCAGGTAAGGTTTGACTTCCGGCCATATCCTGTCAAGTATGGCAACCTCCTGATCAGCAAGAGGAGCTCCCGAATCGCCATACCTGCAGCAATTGCCCTGACAGGCAGGCAGGTCGCAGCAGAACTTCTTCTCGAGAATGTCTAAACTGAATATTGTATCGTCGATTCGGAGCATTACTCTTATTATATCTCTGTGGACCTCTGTGTAAATCTCTGTGGACCTCTGTGTTACTTAAAAGAACTTACACAGAGAGGCACAGAGGAGACACAGAGTGGCACAGAGAAGTTATACCAAAACTTTACCTGTCATCTCCTTCGGAATGTCGACTCCCATAATGTGGAGGAGTGTAGGAGCTACATCGGCGAGGATTCCTTCGTTAATTTTCTTATACTCGTCGCTTATCAGTATGCTTGGCACAGGATTGAGGGAGTGTGCCGTATTTGGTGAACCATCTTCATTTACTGCTTTGTCAGCATTACCATGATCTGCAATTACAAGAATATCATAACCTGCAGAGCGTGCTGATTTTATAACGGCTCCTGCACATTCATCAACAGTCTTTACTGCCTTCTCGATTGCGCTGTAGACTCCTGTATGGCCAACCATATCGCCGTTTGCAAAATTAAGACAGATGAAATCGAATTTCCCCGATTCAATGGCGCTGACAACTGCATCTCTCACTGCATAAGCGCTCATCTCAGGCTGCAGATCGTAGGTCGCAACCTTGGGAGACTGTATCATTATCCTCTCTTCGTTTGTAAATTTTTCCTCGCGGCCTCCTGAAAAGAAGAAAGTCACATGGGCATATTTCTCCGTTTCGGCAATCCTAAGCTGATGCAATCCGTTGGCAGACAGAACTTCACCTATCGTTTTATCAGCATTTTCCTTCGGGTAAATAATATGAAGGCCCTTGAAAGTAGCATCGTAAGGTGTCATTGTACAGTAATACAATGGGAGAGTTTTCATTCCGTTCTCAGGCATGTCATTCTGGGTTAGGGCAATTGTAAGCTCCTTGGCCCTGTCGTTCCTGTAGTTAAAGAACACTATAACATCCCCTTCTGTAATTTTTCCTACAGGATTGCCGCCGGCATCGGTTACGACGATTGCCTTCATAAACTCGTCAGTTACTCCGTTATCATATGATTCCTGAATAGCATCAAGAATATTTTCAGCCGGCGTGCCAATACCATTTACTATCAAATCATAGCCTTCCTTTACCCTCTCCCACCTTTTGTCGCGGTCCATTGCATAGTATCTTCCAATGAACGACGCCACACGTCCGTTTGATTTCTCAAGATGTGCAAGCAGATCTTTCATATAGCCGAGTCCGCTGCGGGGGTCGGTATCGCGACCGTCGCCAAAGCCATGGATGAATACATTCTTCAGCCCGTATTCCATTGTCATGTCGCACAGTGCATAGATATGCTTGTCGAGCGAATGGACGCCTCCATCGGACAGAAGGCCCATGAAATGAACTTGTTTGCTGTTATCGCGGGCATACGAAAAAGCGTCTACCAGGGTCTGGTTCTGAAGTATTTCTCCTGTTTTGCATTCCTTGTTGATTTTAACAAGATCCTGGTAGATGACTCTTCCTGCACCAATATTGAGGTGCCCTACTTCGGAGTTTCCCATCTGACCGTCGGGCAGTCCGACATCCTCACCCGAGGCATGAAGCCTTGATGTGGGATAGTTGTTTTTATAATAAGTAAGATTCGGGGTAGGTACCTGGCTGATAATATCTGCTTTTGAACCGTCGCCGATTCCCCAACCATCGAGTATCATCAGTAAAGTCTTCTTCTTAATCATGATTATTTTGTTTTTATGATTGCTAAATTACCAAACATGTTCCATGCTTTCCTATTCTTCTTTAAACCTTTGATAAAAACCCATTTACGTATAAACGTCTTTTAAATTCAAAATTCAGAACTGAACTTTTATCAAACGCGAATTGGCGGTGCAAATGTAGTGAAAAATGACAAATCAGGGCATAAACCCTTTGATGTTAATTTCATAAAGTACCTGAACTTTATGAAAAAAATATTGACTTTGTCCCCGGGATTTTTTATTTTTGGTATGTCTCGCTTAATGAAAATATTATGTCATATATTTCTATCTGGCTTCATTGCGTATGGACCACAAAAAACCATATTCCGTTTTTGACTGACGGGATCAGATCCGAAGTAATTGCCCATATTTTTGAAAACTCGAAAGTCAAGGGCATACATCTGAATCAGCTAAATGGATATCTGGATCACCTTCATGCATTGATTTCGCTGGGAGGGACTCAGAATATTGCTGAAATAATGAGAAATATTAAAGGGGAAAGTTCCTTCTGGATAAATAAGAATAAGCTGACTAGCTGGAAATTTGAATGGCAGGATGATTATTACTGTGTTTCAGTGGATTATTCTCATATGAAAAATCTGGTGAGATACATTCAGAACCAAGAGTCACATCATGCAAAGGCAAAGTTGGAAGAGGAGTTGGAAATTTTGATAGAAGAGAACGGATTGAGAAGATTTCCGGACTAAAGTCCGGGTTTGGGGGGGGGGAGACCGTTATCCGTCAGCTGAAGCTGACGGAAATTAAAACTCCCGGTACGATCCGGCATTCAGGTGATAAAACCGACGGCTATTCGACTCCCCACTAACTGTTCAGCATTCAGGTGATAAAACCGACGGCTATTCGACTCCCCACTAACTGTTCAGCATTCAGGTGATAAAACCGACGGCTATTCGACTCCCCACT
>CAIMVD010000258.1 GCA_903844815.1 uncultured Bacteroidota bacterium
CATTTCTGTACAACGTGAATATTGAGTTCTACTAACCTTATTTTTACTACTCGCATTAGTGCTGTGGGGAATTTTCTTAGCACAATAAATTCTGGGGAAATGAAAAAGAAAGAGATCCTCAGCTGAAGATCTCTCTATTACAATTTTGAACGCCTTTGTTCAAATTCAATAATACTAGTTAATAAGCTTTACTCCAAAAAGATTAACAGAATTACTATTCTTAAAGCAAATTCCATACTGACCAAGAGTAAACCGTGGAACAGTAATTAAGTATGAACTGGTCCCGTACTTTTTTGCTTTAAACTCTACCTTTTCAGATTTTGAAGTATTCCAGACTCTTTTGGTGTTTTCAATTTTCATTTTGACAATACTTACCTGATCGTATGGGTTAATTGAATTATCTGAGACCCGGACAATAAACTGTGAATTTAAAGAATCCACAGAGACAGTGGAACAACACATTTTAAATTCTAATATCAACTGCGTTGTCATATATTTAATTTTTGTATTTACTGCAGTCTGGTGTTCCAGTAAAACACCAGTACCAATGGAATCATTTACGAATACAGCAGTTTCGGAAAAATCTGGCTCGACAATTCTGACATTTTTGAACTTTTGACAATAAGTCTGGGCTATTGAAAAAAATAAAAACGATAAGATTAATAAATTCCTTTTCATGACTTAAAGCTAATATATCCTTTTCTTGGTTCTATATTTTATCTCCTCCGAATCTTCATCAATTGGCATAAAACTATCTTCCTCTGGGATAGGGTATGGTTTCGGATTAATTAATCCGTTGTTTTTTTTCAGCCGTTTTACACTCATATGTTTTTTAAGTTCTCCGTCTTCATCTGGCAGACCAGAGATTTTACTTAAACCCTTTGATTTTATCATGGCTTATATACTAGTAGATTTATTGCTCCTCTATTTTAATATCTTTTTTAAGATCAGCTATTATTATTTTTCTTTTTTTTGAAGCCATTAACTGTCACCCCTTCTTTTCGAAGATATTGGTAAATTGTTGATCGGCTGATATTTTGTGTATCCTCGATAAAGTTAATTGACTCTTTTTGTTTGTAAAGAGTGACAACTGCAGAAGCTTTCTTTTTGTTGTAAGATCCTGCAGGTCTTCCTCCTTTTACACCCCTTGCCCTGGCTGCTTCAATTCCTTTTATTGTTCTTTCCCTTAGAACGTTTACCTCCATCGTTTTAAGTATGGCAATAATTTGAAATATTGCCTCTCCCATCGGGCTTGACGTATCAAAAATTCCTTCTGATAAACTTTTAAATGTAATACCCTTTTCTTTAAAGTCATTTAAAAGGATTATCAGCTCTCTTGTGGTTCTACCCAAACGGTCTACACTAAAAACTATTAATGTGTCACCCGGCCTTATTTGTTCAATGAGTTTTAGAAGCTCAGGACGGTTTGGAGATCTCCCAGAGACTTTCTCCTGGAAGATCCTTTCACACCCGGCTTTTTTAAGAGCATCTGACTGTAAGTTTAAATTTTGTTCTTTTGTAGAAACCCTTGCGTATCCAAAAATCATTATAGTTCTAATATATGTATCTGCAAAGATAAAAAGAACTTTGATTAATGAAAAGCGATTAATCGAACTTTATATTAATAATACATGTGGATTTAAATAGTTTGATTAAACGGTCGTTAAATCAAACTTATTCAAATGTCAAGATGAAATTTACTAATCTAAAAAAACTGCAAGCTTTGTATAGCCTGTAGTTTTTTTCTTACTGATATCCTTAATAATATGTATTTTTGATCTTGTTTGACAGTATAGCAATAAACAGGTGAGTCATTTTTGTGTTTATGATCCGTACTTGGAGAAGGTAGGAAGTATAATTAATATTTAAAAAAAGGAAGAAAGAACAATATGCCGACATTGAGCTGGATAGGAAAAGAGAAAGTAATAAATCACCACAGGGATGTACCCTTTAAGATTCTGGAGCATAAATATAGCTTTAGTGCAGATATAGGTGAATCAGAGGAACCGGTCAATAACGGTAATAAGATCATTCATGGAGATAACCTCGAAGCCCTGAAGAGCCTTTTACCTGAGTATGAAGGAAAGATCAAATGTATTTATATAGATCCACCTTATAATACAGGAAATGAGAACTGGGTATATAATGACAACGTCAACCATCCAAAGATCAGAAAATGGCTTGAAACTACCCTGAAAGCAAAAGAGAATGGAAAGGAAGCAGCTATAGGGATTGACGATCTGGCAAGACATGATAAGTGGCTTTGCATGATGTACCCACGTTTGCAACTTCTCCACAAGCTGCTTGATAAAGATGGAGCAATATTTATTTCAATTGATGAAAACGAAGTTGCCAATTTGAGATTAATGATGGATGAGATTTTTGGTATAAGCAATTTTATTGAGCTATTAGTTTGGAATAAAAGAATACCAAAAAACGACAAATTCATTGGCAATATACACGAATACGTTCTACTCTATGTAAAAAACAAAAATTTAGAACACAGATTTATTCAAAGAAAGGAAGGTATCCCAGAAATTAATGAATTACTTGAATCTTTAAAAAGAAAGAAAGTTCCTATTCCTCATGCTGAGGGTGAAATAAAAAAATTGTATAAGAAAAATAATTATGATAGAGGAATAACACTATATAATTCAATTGATGACAATTATAAGCTCTGGGGCAAGATTAATGTTAGCTGGCCAAATGGACAAACATTCGGTCCACGTTATGATGTAATCCATCCTAAGACACAAAAACCCTGCAAAGTACCTGAAAGAGGTTGGCGATGGACAAAAGAAACCTTTGATTCCATGTTAGATTATAAAAATGTAATAGAACTCCATGATGGGAGTTTCAGATGTGGAAAAATATGGTTTGCTAAAGATGAATATACACAACCAAGTTCAATAAAGTATTTGGAGGAAGTTGCAGACTTTTTATTAAGATCAATAATAAGTACAAAAAGTGAGGGTTCTATTTCTTTAAAGAACCTTATAGACATTAATTTCGACTATCCAAAACCTATTGACTTAATAGAATTATTAATTAGTTCAGTTAATTTAAATAATGGTATTTACTTAGATTCTTTTGCAGGTTCAGGGACAACCGCACATGCTGTTCTCAACCTTAATGAGCAGGATGGTGGAGCCCGCAAATTTATTTTGATTGAAATGGAGGATTATGCAGATTCAATTACTGCAGAAAGAGTAAAAAGAGTAATAAAAGGATATGCAGATAAAGAAGGAACTGGCGGAAGCTTTGATTATTACGTGTTAGGCAAACCTCTTTTTATCGGGGAGAATAGCGAGTTCTTGAATGAAGAGGTTGGAACTGACAAAATAAGAGAATATATCTGGTATAGTGAGACACGGACGGCATGGAGAAAACCTGATTTAAAGAAAGAAACTCCCTATTTTTTAGGTAAGAAAGATGGTACTGCATTTTATTTCATTTACGAGAAAGAGATACTTACCACTCTCGATTATGATTTACTATCCAATGTCGTTTAGTTAAGAAAACCATCTAAAAGTACTGATTTATTGGTATTTTGATGAAAATAGTTCTTTGAAATGTTTGTAGTTATCGGGTTATTTTCTATTTTGTGGGATATAAGGGGGTAACCTCAATTATCAACCA
>CAIMVD010000259.1 GCA_903844815.1 uncultured Bacteroidota bacterium
CAGGGCAAATCAAGCTGTAAGAAAACTATGCTCCTTTTTAAACCAAACAGAAACCTGCTTCCCTTTTACAGATTTAAGATTGATTTATGAAACAGACGCGGTATAGTTTGCGGCAGTCTCGGATGTCTGAACCTGACTATTGCGATGGGAATTGGACTTAAGCTATATAAAACATCAGGTATCTTCATACCCGGATTTTTTAGATTTTCTTTAATAAGGTGCTCTGGCAGGAAAATGCCTGAGTAAAAATCTGTAAAAAGGGTTTATTCCCCTGCTAAAACAAAAAAATATAAGCTTAAAAAATCGGGCAATAACCCGGATATATTTCCCATCATAAATGGGTAGCTTTTCCTCCAGTAAATTGTCAAGAGCAATACTATTTTCAGGGGAACCACCAACCCAATGTCCGATAATTTTGCCATCGAAATCTATCAGAATCTGAGTTGGAATTCGTTGATAATAATAATTGGCATAAACATCGTAATTTTTTAAATCCCGCTGATTAAACACATTGAATCCATGATGGATGTTATACCAGTTGTTTGTGTCTTCCTCCTTCACTGCAGAAACCCAGGCTCTTTTATTATTTTCAGTCGAAGCGCAATAACTCTTTCAAATAAAGACCATTTTTTTAAGATGAATATTCCTGTTTAACCTAATTAAATCTTGCTGCTAAATATGAGTTGAAAATACTCCGATTTTCTGATCCTCTTCAAATGTTTCAGCCAACCCGGGTTATTGTAACCGGCTTTACTGTTTATAGAATTTCATGTAATTTCCATGCCTGAATATGCCTGATACCTTTGTTCGAAGGTAAAGAAATGTCATCGAGAGAGACAACTGCTTTTTCATAATTATCCCCTATTGCTTCAAGCGGAGCATATTCGCGTAGTATTGTTTGTTCATCAACCAAGAGATAGGCACTCTGAATGTAGATCAGCCTATCCCCTTTTTTAGCGACAAAGTCCACTTCCTTATCACGCATAGCACCAACATAAACCTCATATCCCGCCCTTCGAAGGTCGAGATAGACCATATTTTCAAGCTTATACCCCAAACCATACCCGAATCCGGGATAAAGATAATTTTTGAATGACAAATCGTTTATATAATATTTGCAGTTACCTGAAATTGTTTCCTTCCCCCTGATGTCATACCGCTCAACTTTGTGTATCATGAACGTATCTTCAATATAACCGATGTAATTTGCAACCGTATCATAGGTAGTTTTTCTTCCGTTACTCTTGAAATAGTTCACAATTTTGAGTATTGAGACCAGGTTAGAGGCATTATTGACCAGATAAACAAAAACATCTTCAAGTAATTTTGGATCTTTGATACTGTGTCGTTGTATAATGTCGCGGAGCAATACCGTATCTTTTATAGCTGATATGTAGTTACGCTTTGTTTCATCGTTTGGCAATACAAACAGTTCAGGTAATGCTCCGCTTTCCATATAGTCGATGTAACTACTTTTTTTTACTTCTTTTTTAGTTATCCCTGTGTATTCTGCATAACTAAAAGGGAATACCTCAAAATTGACATAACGGCCTGAAAGAAGTGTTGCCAATTCCATTGAAAGCATTTTTGAATTGGAGCCACTTATGAATATTTCATAGCTTTCAACGAAATCCTGCGAATAAGAGTTAACAAAATGCTCCCATCCGCTGATACTTTGTACCTCGTCTAAAAAAAGCCAAACTTTACTTTCTGGCTTAACTATCTCCCGATACAGCTTAAGGAGCTCTTCAAGGTCCTTATAATCACTGATAAAATCGAAATCAGTAAATTCTTTGTTGACATAAAATATATTCATGGGATTTACTCCACTCTCGATCAACCTTTGTGCTATCTGACGAAGAATATAGCTTTTACCTGTCCGGCGTTGACCAACCAACACTTTGACAAGTTTATTGCCTGTATAGTCAAATATCTTGTCAGTATAATCTTTTCGGTAAAAGCCAGGTTCAGGAACATTACCTTTCCAAAAATTATACTTCTCTAAAGCTGCAATTTTTTCTTCCACGCCCGAAAATATTTACACAAATATATAAATATTCTTCCATGCTCGAATATTTCACAATCAAAAATTCCTGAAATAGCCTGCTTGGGTAAATCAAACTAAAATAAGTGGCAAGGCAGGGCGTGGCTGTGCATTGCCGGTATTGTACTTTGTTACGCGGATTTTACTACTTCAGTATCAGTGTTCTTAAAAACGGCAGCACTTCACTTGTGTAATAAGGTTCCTCTGTACACCAGAAAATATAATTGAGACCTAAATACTCATTCGCAAAATCACAGATTTCCTTTACGGTGACCCGTTTGCCGGTCTTTGGGTTTATCTCCCCATAGTTCCCATCCTGTACAGCAACCCCACCAATAATTGAGTTGGAGTATTCTCTCAGAAACTTATACCCATGGTTCATGTGGCCTTTTTGGTAAATTTTGATGTCGGGGCCACCCATGCCTATTTTCTCCCTGCTTGCAAATTCGAACAAACTCTTCAGGTATGACTTATCATCATACGGGAGCCACTCGCCCGGCATAAAATTGGCATACTGAATAACAACCGAACGGGGCAAGGCCTTCTTAGCCATTGCCATATATCTTATTATGGCATCCCTATATAATTCAGGAGTGAATCCACTGGGATAAAGTTTTCCTGTTTCCCCGAAACCAACCGAGGTCTCAGGTAAGTTTATTCCTTCAATCTTTCCGTCAAACCGGTTACCCAATGCAGTCAGGAGTTTATTAAACCGTTCCGCCACAGATTTATCCCATCTTCTTACCACATAGCCATCAACATAAAGTATTTCATCCTTGTCATTTGTTTCATACTTGATGTTTACTCCGCCATGGTATCGTTTATCAGTAATAATATAATCAGGAGCCGGTTTAAATATCGTATCAAAGGTCACGTCCTGCAGCTGGATAAAGAGCTTTTTCCCTTTTGAGGTCAGAAAGTCAAGATCATTTTGGATTAAATCCAGATTATAATTGTTTTCAGTTGGCTCTAATTCTCTCCACATATACTTCAACTGAGCGCCAGCTATACTTTTATTGTTTAAGAAAGCTGTGTCATGAATCCTGTCCCGTTCAAGTTCAAAATAAATGAAATGATTTATCTTCTTCTGAGCTGGGGAGCTATTGAATATGAATAGAAAGAGGGTCAGCGCTATCAGATTTTGTTTCATAAAGTAGTTTAGTCAGATTTTATCCTTTAATAGTTGTTGGCGTTGCAAGTTTAAGAAAGCCATTACTAAGGCACAGTAAAATTGGACATTTTTTTCTTTAAGTGGTCCATCACTACCAAGATTATCATTATCTGATTTGTTTTATCTGACTGGCATTCGGTGAAAACTAAATGTTGAGCCCCCTCCGAAAAAGATAATAAATGCAATTGCCACGAAGACACGAAGAGGCTAAGTCTCACAAAAAGCTTATTATTAATCAATTACCTTGGATCAACTTCGTGCCTTTGCGCCTTCGCGGCAAAAAAAGACTTTTCGGAGCAGGCTCAATGTTTGATAAGGAAGCCAAATAATGAACATTGATTCTGATTGTTCTAAAAAACAACCAGAATCAACTCTTATACATTTTTGATATCCGAAACTTTAACTCAGTATATTGGGACACAAATTAATTATTCTGAATCTAGAAATGGATCTTATAACAAATGTCCCATAAAGTTCCTAAAATGTCAAGCTTTTCAATAGATTTTGAATTTTCATTGTACTGATAACCATATTGTCCGGTATAAATGCCAATATTTAACCCTTTCAGGGCAAATTCATGAGAAACCTTTTTCTTGTTAATCCTGTAGCTAAAGGTAACATCTCCATTTACATATGGGTTATAAACATTACTAAATGCGCGCGAATCATCAAGCACTATTTCATGACTGGCTTCGGAAAGTTCCTGGTCTATTGGAGTATAACGGTCTCCACCCTGATAAGTAAGCCTTAAATTAAGTCCAATCATATTATTCTTATTCCTGCCTGTAACCCAATCTTTTCCCCATACCCCGTTAAAACTGTAACCCCGGGCGTAACGTGTTTTACGCCAGATATTGTCTCCACCCATATATTCTGACCTGAAGACAGAACCAGCAAACAAATAGTAGTAACCTTTATTCATGTAACGTTCAAGGGTAAAGTCTATTCCGTAATTTCTTCCTTTTCCGTCATTGTTAAGAGCTTTGTCGAGATAATAATCCTCCAGATTAAGGACAGAAAAAGAGGTATTGGCTTCTACCGGGACGTCATACAGATACTGATAATACGGTTCAATTTTCAGGTGAAGTATGTCAGAAATACCCCAGTCGTAAGTCAGATTGAAATGATGCGCTTTTGCCAGTTTCAGGTCTTTATTAACCAGTTGATTATTTTCATTCCTGACGTAGTAATAATCTAATCGTTCTCTTCTGCTATGTAATCCATAGGCAACCGACAGGGATTGCTTTGGAGTTAAATTCCATTGTACATTTAATCGGGGTTCAATCAAAAAGTTCTTATCCAGATCAAAATATTGGAGATTGATTCCGGCACTGGTCGATAAATTTGGAGACAGTGAAAAAACCGAATTACTAAAAGCCGAAAAATGGAAATTGTCTCCTGAGCTCCGGACTATGTTTTCCATAGGCATATTCATTCCATAATTCGGTGTGATGTTATAATCGAGGTTATATATTAATCCTGTTGCAGTAAATCCGCTCCTGTTCATATGTTTTGAACTGAATTTCTTATTGATAAAAGAGTTAAGTACCACATTCCAGCTCTTGTTACTAATACCTACGACCTGAGTATAGGAAGACAACGAATCAACCTGTCCGACATTCTGCATAATCCCGCTGTAGGTGCCGGAAAGAGATGTTTTGATATAGGTAGCATTGTCGATATTTAATCTATGTGTTATGCCACCAATGGCTTTTCCCAGTTCAGTTTTCACATCCTGCCTGTCTGCAAATGTCTTCCATTCATTTTTATCAAGAGATCCTGCTTTATTCCTGTCGGTTAAACCAAGGCCCCAGATTGAAAATGTACCTGCATTACGTGTTGGGAAATTAAGTTTAAAGGAAAGATCCTGGTATTTCAAGTCAGCACCCATTACTAATCCAGTAACAGAATACCTGTAATTAAAGATATATGAACTATTGTGATTTTTATTCAGAGGTCCTTCTGAAGCCATATCAATCCCTATCAGACTTGCCTGAAAAGTGTTTTGATACTTTTGGTTATTACCGTTTCGCATTTGCATATCAAAAACTCCTGATAGCACATTGCTGTATTCTGAAGGTAAAGTTCCATTAAAAAAATCGGAGTTACCCATTACCTGGCTGCTTAAGGCCGAATAGATGCCACCACCCAATGAGATCATATCGGCAAAATGGGTCGGGTTTGGTATCTCAACACCCTCCAGCCTCCATTGAGTATATTGAGGAGTGTTACCCCTGACAGAAATGGCATTACTTGCAATTCCACCGGTACCTGAAACACCGGCAAATGAGGTTACCAAACGTGCCGGATCGTTAAATGTACCGGCAAACCTGTTCGCCTCCTCCACACTCAACATCCTTCCCTCCGACAATGCCATGGGATTCAACGCGTGTTCTTTATTTATTTGCGGGTGTACAAAAACTTCACCTAACGCCTGGTCGATTTCTTTCAGAGGTATTTCCAGATAAGCTTCCTGAGCGGAAACAAGCAATATTTCGCGGTAAACATAGGATTCATACCCTATAAAGGTTACTTTAATATTGACATAACCAAGAGGAATCCCCTTTATTACAAAATGCCCCAAACTATCGGATTTTGTACCTGCTCCTGATTCATCAAGAAGAGAAATATTTGCATACTCAATTGGTTGCCTGGTTTTCAAATCATATACAATACCACGAATCACTTGTGTTAATACAATTTTTTTATTCTCTGTCTTATCTTTTGTCGGGATCAGAATAATATGGTAACCATTTATTCTATAAGTGAGACCCGTGTTCTTCAGGATCATAATCAAAGCGTTATCTATGCCGGAATTTTTTAGTGACAACGATATTTGTTGCTGGTCATTTATTTCAGACTGTTTGTAAGCTATACTGTAGCTGGTTTGTTTCTCAACACTGGCAAAGACATCTTTAAGTGAAATATTATCTTCCTGAATAGTAATTGTTTTTTCCTGTGCCATTGCCTGCAAAGTGATTGCAAGAGAAAAGATCAATATTTGGAAATTTGTTATCCATATTTTTCTATAATTCATTTTATTACATTTGTGTTGTTGATACTAAGTTGCTTTCGCTGAGTAAATTTTGTGTCTTCTGTTTGGACCGATAGAAAACGCTATTTTTTATCGGTCCTGTTTTTCCATAGGCGTATATTTTTATATTTATTTTTTATGAAGAATAATCTGGTCATTTACTTTGGAATAAGAAAAATCAGCAATAACATCTTCCAAAAAAGTAAGTATTTGTTCCAGGGATTCGTTTCGCTCAAATTTAATTGTATAGCGTTCGGTTGACTTTTCGAATGAATTATCAAACTCGAAAGAAACATTGAAACGTCGTTTGAGAGTTTGTAATATCTCGTCAAGGGAAGCATTTGAAAAGAATAATTTCCCGTTTTCCCAATCAGGAATGTCATTTGGGACTATTTTCTCAATTTTTAAAACTGATGTTTGATTATTGTAAGTCAATTGCTCATTGGGAACCAGTTGCTTAAGTTGCCGGTCCCCGGTCTGAACTTCAATTTTACCTTCCTTCAATATTGCAACCGTCTGTTTATCATCAGGGTAGGCTTTTAGGTTAAATTCTGTTCCAAGTACTTTAACAGAAAGCTTATCTGTTTTTACAATGAAAGGCTTCGAATTATCTTTTGTAACTGAAAAAAAGGCCTCCCCTTCAAGACTGACGGTACGTAGATTTTGACTGAATTCAGTTGGATAACTCAGTAAACTTCCAGCATTCAACCAGACAACAGATTTATCAGGAAGAATAATCTGCCTGGTTTCACCATATAAAGTCTGAACTGAAACTATCTGGATATTACTCCTGTTATGGATGTAAATCCAGATACCAGAAATTGAAATAAGCAAAACAAATATTGCAGCGACTCTTGAAAAAGTTTTCCGAAACAAAACTTTCTTTTCTGAAAGTTGAAAGCCAATTTTTGAATTCACCCTTTTTAAAGCAGAAAAAGCAGACTCATCTCTTCCTGCATCAATTGAATCCCAATACTCTTTTGAAGCTTGTTCCTTTTCAAACACATCAGGATTTTTTATCAACCATTTCTGGATCTTTTTTTCAGTTTCAGGAGAATACCTGTTTTGAAAATAAAGACGAAGAATTTCTGATGCCCATGATTTTTTATCTGATTTCATTTTCCTGCTTTTTATTCTTCTTATACAAACAACGTCTCAAAAACTCAATAGACTATTGCATCTTTTTTCTGAAAATCTTTCCCATCCAATAATTTCTTCCAATTTTTGCGAAATTGTATTGATAGTCTATCTTCGCTGCCAATGACGAAAATTGACAATTCAATACTCTCCGGATTACAACAGGGAAATCATCAGGCTTTTGAAAAAGTTTTTCTATTTTGCTATAAGAAGATCAGAGTTTTTCTTCTGGGTTATGTTAAAACAGATTCCGACGCTGAGGAATTAACCGAAGAAATTTTTGTTGAACTGTGGCAAAATCATGAAAATATCAAACCTGAAAAATCTTTTGATTCCTATTTGCGAACTATCGCAAAAAACAAAGCCATTAACTTCCTAAAAAGAAAACATTTAACATTTGAGATAATTAGCAATTATGATATATCAGACTATTCACCCAGTCCTGAAGCTGAATATATTGCCCTTGAGAAATCAATTTTTATTGAGATGATCATAGAAAAAATGCCAGTTCAAATGGGAAAGATATATCAGCTCAGACAGCAGGGTTTAACGAATGAAGAAATCGCCAATTCTCTTAAAACAACAAAAAGGAGTGTTGAAAGCCAAATTAGCATGGCCTTAAAAGAGTTACGAAAAGCATTGAAATACAACATTCTACTTTTTCTCTGATGAATCTTTAATATGAAGTATTTTAGTCGCTTCATGTTAACCTATATCTTCATTGTTCTGGTCTCTAGGCACCAGATATTCTGATGATTTAATTAGGAAACAGTTAGCTTGACTTTACCCCAGAAAAAGTTTAATTTTGATATATGAAGTGGAAGTGATATGATTTCTGACCTTTATTGATACAAATTTTACGGGATTTCTGTTTAAACCCCAAGGTTGACGTAATTTAATATCTGCGAATTGACAAAAGTTTTACCTGTTATTACATTTTTCATTTTTGTTGCTACAGGTTCTTTGTCCGGCAAGGAAGCAACAGATAGTACCAAAACCCGAACTCAGATTTCGATTGTAAGAAGTTTAAGATCCCTCGCCCGCGTTTTTCAGCTGATCACTTATTCATTATCAAAAGCTTTTAGCAAACCAATTTACATAAGTACAATGTGAACCTGATTCGAGGTGCCTGTTAATTATAAAAATATCCTGGACAGGCCAGATGGATCATTGAATTCATTTGCGATATTAGCACAATAAATCTGCCGACAATGTCTTATAACTGCGTTATTTTCGATTTCAACGGTACCCTGTTCTGGGATACTCACCTCCATAACAAGGCCTGGGATCTTTTTCTTGAAAATCACGATATCTCCATCACTGACGAAGAAAAGAACAGAATCCTGCATGGGAAACATAACCAGGAAATACTTAAAATGCTTTTTAGGGGCGATCTGCCGGATGAACTTGTCAGGGACTATATCCATGAGAAGGAAAAAATCTACCAGCAGATGGTTGAAGAGATCCAGATGAAGCTCGCCCCGGGAGTTGAGGACTTCTTAAATTTTCTGAAAGACAGGGGAATTAAATTTACAATTGCAACTGCATCCGGCATAGAGAATGTCAGGTTTTATTTTGAATACCTCGGGCTCGACCGCTGGTTTGATTATTCAAAGGTTGTTTACAATGACGGCCGGATAAAAAGCAAACCCGATCCGGAGATTTTTACCACTGCAATGTTGGTCATGAATGCCGAACCAGCCAGAACAGTTATTTTCGAGGATTCAGAAACCGGGATCAGTGCTGCCCTGGCTGCAAAACCCGGTTTGGTTATCCATATTAATTCAATAAATAGTGAAAATCTTCCTTCAGGAATCGGGTCATTAACGCATTTCGATAAGGTTCCAAGAGAAATTTTCTATTGATGTGTGATTTTGAAAACCATATTTTAAAGTGCCGCAACATTGATCTATCTTTGATTGCCTGATTCAGATAATTCAGGCGCCTCTGTTATGAAGAAAAGACCTGATAAGGTTTTCCTCGACGAAATGAGCAGGAATCCCAATTATTGGAAAGGTGTGTTTTACTACAATCCCCGCGACCCGAGGTTAATGGTTCCAAAACTGATTCCTTCGATGGGTTGGACTCTTAACTTTGCATCTCCGTGGGCTTATGTATCACTGGGATTGATCATCCTCATCACAATTGCCTCAGTTCTTTTTCAGTGATCAAACACTCAATAATCTGAGTTCAAATCCAGGCTAAAACTTAGATTACTTCTTCACAGAATTAACTTTTTCGAGTAACTCAAATTCATTCTTATACAGTCCCGGAATCATTTTTGACTGATCGCCTATCTCCATTATATCACCCGATGACCTGACATAAGTTCTCCATTCAGGCAGACCTGCTCCGTTTGGATTACCTGTTTTAACGAAATTCACCCAGTAAGCGTTCATCGTTTTTTCAACTGCCAGGTCAGTATCTCTCCAGGGTCTGTTCCAGGTATGGAGGTTATTCAGGGCAAAGGGGACCTCTGAGGTATGGAATGCCCCGTAATTCGGAAAGCCGGGTTTGTCAACAGGAACATGACTGAACTCATAAACATATAGCGGACTTTTCGTGGATCCTGCCCAGGTATAATCAGCCATCGCGGCGAAGTTAAGCAGTGTCAGCCTCGATGATGATGAAGATACCTCCTCTGCGGTGCTGCCGGGGAAAAGTTTCAGGAACTTCTCAGCGTTATCACCGTATTTTTCGATAGCATCCTGCCTGTATTTTTCGGGGACCTGTTTCTGTCCAAAACTCATATTGCCGTCGCCGGTTACCCAACCTGCCAAAACCGATACGTTGTTGAAAGCTCCGTCTTTAAATGCCTGAAGAACATCCTTCGGCAAGACATAACCGTCGAATACGGGTGCAAAGCTTAATCCTCCGCCGGCTCCGTTGCCGCTTGAAATCTTAAAAAGTTCCTCAGCCGGGACCTTCCGTAGTTCGGAAATATCTGCTGCCTTTGCATTTTTCATGAACTCTGCGCCTCTTGCCTCAGCTGCTTCATAGCTTTTCCCGAGAAGATTGGTTGTAATTCCGCCGCTCTGGGGAATGGCTGCCCTGAAAAGACCCTTTGTCAAAGGCGAAACTATCATGGCCCATACACTCATTGATCCGGCTGACTGGCCTGCTATTGTAACCTTACCCGGATCCCCCCCGAAAGAGGAAATGTTATCCCTTACCCATTTTAAGGCTTCAACCTGGTCGAGCAGTCCGTAGTTGCCTGATGTACCTGAAGTAGACTCTTTGCTTAGTTCGGGATGTGCCAGGAAACCCAAAACACCAACCCTGTAGTTTATGCTCACGAATATTATGCCTTTTTTTGCCATCTCTTCACCGTCGTAAATGGCACAAGCTGCAGAACCGGAAGAAAAACCGCCGCCATAGATCCAAACAAATACAGGCAGTTTGTCGCCTGATGATTTTGAAGGGGTCCAAACATTGAGGTAGAGGCAATCTTCGCTAAGTTTTTCAGGCGGGGTTATGAATTCTTCTGTCCACATCATGAAAGGAACCGGTTTGTTCTGAACCGGGCTGGCAGAGAAACTGATGCAATCGAGAGTGCCATTCCAGTCCGATTTAGGCTGGGGAGCTTTCCAGCGCAGATTGCCTGCCGGAGGCTCAGCAAAAGGAATTCCCTTGAAAACAGCAATATCTCCTGATTTATAACCCGATATTAATCCGTTTTTAATCTTAACAACCGGTTTTTGAGCCGATAGCCCGACAAAACAGAAAAGGGCCGCTGTGAAAAGGAAAAGCTGAAATTTGGGTGATGAATGTTTCATGAGGCTTAGAATTTGATCTGTTAAGATAGTATTTTAGTTTTGCACTATTTCATCGATTTTTCACTGTAATTGATACGGACACCATAGGCGCTTACGACAAGATTCAGACCCATCATTCCATTCGGATTTGGATCTCACTTAACACGGTTAGTCTTTTCATATATCAGGATATTAATCTGTTGTCCTTGTCAGTTAACTAGAAATTCAGATCTGCAAATTAGTAATTTATCAGAGACAATTACCTGTTACCGGTTGGAATATACACCTGTTTTAATGTGTGTCTTCGTCAAAGGATTCTGGCTGTGTTTAATTTCTGATTTTATGTATTTATCTTTATCAGAAATATGCCAAACTAAATTAAAAGAATGAAAATAAGGGTTATTCTACTACTAATATTCCTGCTGAATACGGGTCTTTCTTTTTCGCAGACGGGAAGGGCCGGATTCCGGACAAGAGAAATATTCAAAACAGCAGAGGCAAGGCAGGGTGTGGCCGTGGATGCCAAATATTTTTATACTGTTAATTCAACAGGTATCGGGAAATATAACAAGGAAACCGGCAGCATGATTATTTCATGGAAGGATACAACAGGGAAAATAATCCATCTCGACGGGGGTGTCGTGATTAATGATAAACTTTTTTGCGCTCATTCGAATTATCCGGGAATTCCAATGAAAAGCTCAATTGAGATATTCTCAACAG
>CAIMVD010000260.1 GCA_903844815.1 uncultured Bacteroidota bacterium
TAAAAGTCCATCAGCTATTGTAAATGTAAATATTACCTCTACTTCAAACACAGTAAATATTTCAGGTAATGTAAAAACCGAACAGAATTATTTAATGAACAACGTAAAATTAAAAATCAGCGGTTCAGGCTTAAATGATTCTTTAACAACATCTGTTAATGGAATTTACAATTTTAATGTTTTACAGGGAAATGCTTACACCATTACCCCTTCAAAAGGCAACGACATAACTGTACTCAGCGGATTATCAACACTGGATTTAATTATGATTCAACGACATATACTTAATATTCTGCCACTGAATTCTGCTTATAAAGTAATTGCAGCTGATGTAAATCAATCCGGTGATATTTCCAATATGGATATTTTGCTAATCAAGTCACTCATTCTGCAAATGTCAAGTAATTATCCTGCTAATGAGATCTGGAAATTTGTAAATTCCGATTATGTTTTCAGCAATCCACAACAACCATTTCCATACGAAAATAGCCGTTCATACAGCAGTGCAGCAAATCTGACCGATCAGAATTTTGTTGCAATAAAATTGGGAGATGTTAATAACAGTTGGAATCCAAATACATCCAAATCACAAATTTCAACTACTTTGAATTTCGATCTGGCCGACCAGAATGCAAATGATATTATCAATGTTCCGGTAAAAGTAAGTAACTTTAACAATATCAGTGGCTATCAGTTTACGATAAATTGGAATCCTACAGATTTTGAGTTTGTGGGAATTGATAATAATACTTTGACAGGAAATTACGGAACCAACCAAATTACCTCTGGAAAAATCACAGCTTTATGGAGTACGGAAAATGCTAACGGACAAAGTCTTGCGGATGGAAGCATCGTATTTACGCTGAAATTAAAAGTAATTAATCAGGCAAATGCCAATTCTCCGATTGAAATCAATTCTTCAATAACTGCTGCTGAAGCCTACAACAATAATTTAGATCAATTAACTATTGTTACAACTTCTGCAAATATCTCTATAAACAACACAACATCAATATCTGACAATCAAAAGGATAATTATTATCTTGTGCAAAATTCTCCAAATCCATTCTCTGAAAATACGGTTATAACATTTAATTTACCTGAAAATCAGAAAGTAAGTTTGGTGATTTATAATTTATTGGGTGAAGAAGTTTATAATTTTGCTGGCAATTACAATAAAGGAACACACAGCTTGATATGGAATGGTAAAAATCAGTATAACAAATCATTAAGTAATGGAAATTATCTATTGAAAATGCAGGCAGGTGATTTTATTACAAACAGAAAATTGATTTTAATTCGATAATTATAATAAATCAATTTAAAAAATTAAGAATGAAAAATATAGTAAATTTCATATTTTTATTTTTGTTTATTGGATTATTGGATGTAGATGCTGAAATTCAAACCAATCCAATCTTTGTAAAAATTGACAGTGTAAGTGCTTCTAATGGAGCTCAGGTAATTCTCAATGTTAGAGTTTTTAACTTTCATAATATCATTTCTGCTCAAGGAACTATAAGTTTTGATCCTGCAATTGCTACCTTTTCAACTATATCACA
>CAIMVD010000261.1 GCA_903844815.1 uncultured Bacteroidota bacterium
AAAATAAATAGAATGCCACAACTGAATATCAGGTACTTACTAAAATAAAATACAAAAAATGATTGTAATTGTCGCTAAAAAACCTGATTTTAAGCTGATTTTTCTGCTATTTTGTAGAAAACCCTGCAAGTTGGGTTAAAAACAATTTTCGCCCATTACATCCATTACCAAATACAATCATATTTGCAAAAAAAATCGACCGCTCCGCGGTAATAAATCAAATAGTCAAATAGTCAAATAAATCAAAAATCCCTGATACAACGAACAGATAAACCGTATTTGGGACTGATGTTGTTCCACCTGCCTACATTATCTAAATTGTAGTATATGTTCCTGTACAAGTCGCCTGTAGAACTCCACCAGTGACCGTTGTCATTGGGGCTGAATCCACCTCCACTATCATGGAAGCCACCAGGAAGGGCTGTAAAACCGGTTTCATTTGTCGCCCCTGTGTTGGGCGACAACCAGTGAGTTGTTCCTATTTCTTTTAGTTTGCCGCCTGCTATGGCTTCGCCTCCCAAATAGTTTGTAAGGGTGGTCCATTCTGCATCAAACGGCACATGCCAGCTTTTAGGGCATACATTTTTCCCCCCGTTGCTTGCTGCATCAACTGTATACCAGTTATATAAAGCCCCATAAGTCGCTTTATTTGTAGCCTCGTCGTTGTTGTACCAGCAATAACCGGGTGTGGTCAATGCGCGCCAAACTGTATTATCAGTGACAAGAGGTATTGCGGTATTATCATTGTATTTAGTCGTTTTAAGGTTCTCTGCCATCCAGACCTGGGTGCCTATTCCAACCACATTGTATGTATTTCCCTCCACATCATTTACTGAAACGGGAGCTGTGGTAAATGTTATATCGTTTCCGTAGGTGGTTCCGAGTGCGTTATTTGCCCTTATCCTGTAATGGTAAGTTGTTCCGGCCGACAGCCCTGTAATGGCTGAACTTACATCAACAGCTGTGTTTCCAGTCGTAGTGTTTGGAGCTGCTGCGATGGTATTGCCATATCCTGTCGATGTTCCATATTCAAAGATTATCACGGTATAAAAATAATTTGCATTCACTGTGCCGGTTACTGTTGCAGATGAAGTTGAAATAACTGTTAGCGAACCAGTGGTTACAGTTGGCGCAGCACCAAGAGTTGTGAAAGTAATTTCTGCCCCGTAACCAGTTCCCTGGCTGTTTGTTGCATAGGCTCTTGCATAATAAATTGTTGCAGGGGAAAGACCGCTGATGCTGCTTGTAAATGCCCCTGTGCCTGAACCAGCGATGGTTTTGGTTCCGAGATCCCTTATAGGACCTGGGCTGGTCGACCAGCATACTCCTTTTTCGGTTATTGGAACTCCGCCATCGGAAATAATGTTGCCTCCGGTTTCAACCGACGACACTGTAAGATTACTTAAAGCAGTAGTCGTAAGGCTTGGGGATACAGGCATTTCACCCTGCAAACAGCGAACTGAATTTCCTTCTGTTTTATCATTGTCGTACCTGCTAACACTGCTGTAATTCAAATTGACGCCCCTCTTCCATGTTTGTCCTGCCAGGAAGCTCTCTGATGAACTCCACCAGACACCGTTGTATCCGATTTCGTTATAAATACTATTGATTGCGCGTTTGCCACCCGGCAGAGCAGTAAATCCTGTTTCATTTGTCGCCCCGGTGTTGGGCGATAGCCAGTGAGTTGTTCCAGTTTCTTTCAGTTTGCCACCTGCACCAGCTTCGCCTCCCAGGTAGTCAGTAAGTACTGTCCAATCCGCATCGGTAGGCACATGCCATCCAGTGGGACATAAAACACCGGTACTTACAGCATACCAGTTATACAAAGCCCCGTATGGATTCTTGTAAGTTGCCGCATCGTTATTGTACCAGCAATAGCCGGGTGTCACGAGATTTGCCCATTCCGTGTTATCTGTTTTAAGGGGGATTGTGGATCCGTCCCTGTACTTTGTGGTCTTTAGGTTCTGGGCCATCCATAGCTGCGTGCCAATTACAACAGTATAATAGGTGTTATTGTCCATATCAGTAACTGTTCCGGTGAAGGTGAGGAAGGTCATTTGCTCTCCGTATCCCGTTCCTTTGCTGTTTGTCGCGTAAGCCCTGAAATAGCAAACGGTATTAGCTGCAAGACCGGTTATGTTTCCTGTGAAACTGTCAGAACCGCTGCCACTGTCTGAATTGCTGCCTGAGACTGACGGGTTGGGAGAAGTTCCCCAGCATAAACCTTTTACAGTTACAGGTGAGCCTCCGTCGCCGATAATTGTTCCTCCGGCAATGGCGCTGCTGGTTGTCCTTGATGTTACGTCAGTGGTTCCGACAGTCGGGACTGTCAGACAATTGTTTGTAACAGTACGGGTTGCTATGGAAGGGACCTGATCACCTGTAGATGTCTGTACAGGATTAGTTACTGGTTTTGTATATGCTACGGTAACAATATCTCCGTAATTTACAGGTAAAGCAAGTGTTAACTGCACTGTTTTGCCGGTAACTGAAACTGCATTCACATTTGCCGGAACTGAGTTTGCCATTATTGTAAAGGCATATGCCGGAGGAACAATATTAGCCAGGGTGAGGTTAAATACTATTTGAACCAAATTCGGATTGGCGTCTTCCACAACAGAACTGACGTACGAAAGGCTTGCAAGAGCTACATTATTAGTCACATTTTGGTTACCTATCGTTACTGCTTTCCCTCCCTGAGTTGTCTGTAACGGATTCGATGCCGGCTGATTATAAGCTACTGTAACTGCATCGCCATAAACGACAGGGCTAGAGATTGTCAGTTGTACTTTTGTTCCTGAAATTGTAACAGATGTTACAGTTCTTACCGCTAAGTTTACCTGGACAGTGAAAGTGAAAGTTGCAGGAATAACAGCTGCCAGGGATTGACTGTATGTCATTTCAAGAATCGATGGCGTGGCATTTTCAACTGATGCGCTTACATAAGTCGGGATTGGTGCAGCTACATTGTTAGTCACAGGCTGAGATCCGATTGTAACCGCTTTTCCTCCCTGTGTTGTCTGTAAAGGATTCGATGCAGGCTGGGTGTAGGCCACGGTAACTGCATCGCCGTAAACCACAGGGCTCGAGAGTGTAAGTCGTACTTTTGTTCCTGAAATTGTAACAGATGTTACAGTTCTTACCGCTAAATTGACCTGAACAGAGAAGGCTGTAGGATCTGGAACAATTCCGGCTAGAGAAAGATTGTATATCAGCTCCAGCATAGAGGGAGTTGAGTTTTCAACGGATGAACTCACATAAGCAGGAGCAATGGCGCCTACATTGTTAGTCACAGTCTGAGATCCAATTGTTACTGCTTTCCCTCCCTGAGTTGTCTGTAACGGATTCGATGCCGGCTGATTATAAGCTACTGTAACTGCATCGCCATAAACTATAGGGCTAGAGAGTGTCAGTTGTACTTTTGTTCCTGAAATTGTAACAGATGTTACAGTTCTGACAGCTAAGTTAACCTGAACAGAGAAGGCTGAAGAATTTGGGACCACTCCGGCAAGGGCTTGACTATAGGTCATCTCCAGGAGCAAAGGATTTGCGTTTTCAACGGATGAACTTACATAAACAGGGGCAATGGCGCCTACATTGTTTATAACATTCTGAGATCCAATTGTTACCGCTTTCCCTCCCTGTGTTGTCTGCAAGGGATTCGATGCCGGCTGGGTATAAGCCACGGTAACCGCATCGCCATAAACTACAGGGCTCGAGAGCGTCAACTGTACTTTGGATCCTGAAATTGTAACCGATGTTACAGTTCTTACGGCTAAATTTACCTGGACAGTGAAGGCTGAAGAATTTGGAACTACTCCGGCAAGAGCCTGATTATGTGTCATCTCCAGCAACGAGGGTGTTGCATTTTCAACAGATGAACTTACATAAGTCGGGATTGGTGCAGCTACATTGTTAGTCACAGGCTGAGATCCGATTGTAACCGCTTTTCCTCCCTGTGTTGTCTGTAAAGGATTCGATGCAGGCTGGGTGTAAGCCACGGTAACTGCATCGCCGTAAACAACCGGGCTGGAGAGTGTCAGTTGTACTTTTGTTCCATTAATTGCAACAGATGTCACAGTTCTTACCGCTAAGTTTACCTGGACAGTGAAAGTGAAAGTTGCAGGAATAACAGCTGCCAGGGATTGACTGTATGTCATTTCCAGGATAGCTGGTGTGGCATTTTCAACAGATGAACTTACATAGGCAGGAACTGCAGCGGAAACAATATTCGTTACACTCTGTGCGGTGAAAGTTGCCACCTTAATACTGCTTGTTGACTGTAAAGGATTGCTGGCAGGTTCGGTATAAGATACTGTTACAATATCACCATAAACAATTGGATACAATAGGGTTAGTTTTACTGTGCTTCCCGAAAGCGTAACAAGGCTTACAGTTCTTGTCACTGAATTTACCATAACTGTAAATGTTGAAGCTGCAGGAACAATATTAGCAAGTGCAGAGCTGAATGTAATTTCTAAAATTGAGGGTGCGGCATTTGCAACAGAAAAGTAAACTGGTTTTGGCTGGTCGAGAGTAGTAAATGTCCTGTCAGTACCGTATACTAATCCTTCGGAAGTCTTGGCATAAGCCCTTACATGATATAGTTTCGCTGAAACGAGGTTCTGAAGGGCACTCTTGTAAGAGCCGGTTTTACTGGCAGCACCAAGAGAATTATGGAAATCTGTAATTACCGGATTTGCCGATAACCCCCAGCAATGTCCATGCTCGGTTATCCCGGTTCCGAGGTCAATTAAATCACCCTCAGCCTTGGCAGTTATGGCCATAATCTCCGAAACGGAAAGAGTTTGAACTTTTGCCTGTCTGAGGAGTTCGTCTTTTTTACATGAATAAATGCTTATCAAAGAAAACGCAATCAGAATAATCTTTGCCACTTTGTTTAATAAATATTTAATAGTCACATCGGAGTTTTTAGATCGTTTTTAATAATTAATCAATTATCCCTCAAACAACGAATAGATAATCCATAAGGCTTATAGGAACCGTCCCTTCCGACATAGCTAATATTGAAGTACATATATCTGTACCAGGCGATTGGTCCATTGTACATCGTTGAACTCCACCACTTGCCTTCGTTTCCGACGCTGCCGTACAAACCTTCTGTTACCCTGTAGCCACCTGGTAAGGCTGTGAAACCGGTTTCGTTTGTAGGTTCGGTGCTTGGTGAAAGCCAATGTGTAATGCCAGTTTCTTTAAGTTTGTCACCTGCTGCCGCATCACCTCCTAAAAAGGTTGTTAGGGTTGTCCACTCTGAATCACCTGGAACATGCCATCCAACGGGACATACATTTTTGCCACCGTTGCTTGCTGCATCAACCGTAAACCAGTTATATAATGCCCCGTAAGTGGATTTATAGGTAGTTTCATCATTCCTGTACCAAGAATAACCGGGTGTGGTCAATACTGACCATGCCGTATTATCAGTAACCAGGGGTATATCAGTATTGTCATTGTATTTTGTTGTTCTAAGGTTCTCAGCCATCCACACCTGTGTTCCAATATCAACGGTATAATAAAGATTGCCATCAATGTCTGATATACTTGTTCCTGATATAGCAGGTGTTACTGAATTCGAAGCCGCGCTTGCCGAACCTGTGCCATTTTCATTGGTGGCAGAAACTGTGAAGGTATAGGCTGTTCTGTTTGTAAGACCAGTTACTGTGAGCGGGCTGCCAGTACCTGAAGCTGTTAACCCACCAGGACTTGAAGTAACCGTGTAGCTTGTAATCACAGAGCCTCCATCACTGACCGGAGCCGAAAATATTACTGCAGCCTGGCCATTACCTGCCGAAACTGTCTCAATTATTGGCGCTGACGGCACATTAATAATAACGTCTCCCTGTAAACAACGAATAGAAAATCCAAACCGCTTATCGTTAATTGTACTTTGCATTGAGCTGCCATTGATGCTCAAGTAACGACCCCAGGAGCTCGTAGAAGTGTACTCTGTAGAACTCCACCAGTAACCAAAGTATGACATGTCACTGAATCCCCCGCTGAAATGACAAGCTCCACCAGGGAGGCCGGTAAAACCCGTTTCGTTGGTAGTGCCAGTAGTCTCGATTGACCAATGAGATGTGCCTGTTTCTTTCAGTTTGCCACCGGCAACACCTTCACCCCCAAGAAATCTAACAAGAGTATTCCATTCTAAATCGGTTGGAACATGCCAACCGGCAGGGCAGATATTTTTGCCCCCATTGCTTGCTGCATCAATTGCAAACCAATTGTATAATGCCCCGTAAGTGGCCTTGTAATATATTTGATCAGCGTACCAGTTATAGCCTGGTGTGGTTAATGATTCCCATTTTGTATAAGCTGTGACCCAAGGTATAGAAGTATTATCATTAAATTTCGTTGTTTTCAGATTCTCAGCCATCCATACACGTGTGCCTATCGTAACTGTCTTATAAACATTCCCTTCAACGTCGTATACTATTCCGGATATCGCCGGCATTATCGTATTGGAAACAGTGCTTGCCTGACTTGACCCATTAGTATTCATTGCAGTTACGGTAAAAGTATATGGAGTTCCATTAGAAAGTCCGGTAACTATTAAAGGACTAGCCGCGGCTGTGACGGATATATCACCCGGATTTGAAGTTGCCTTGTATCCTGTTATGACAGAACCTCCGTCGTTTGCAGGGGCTGTAAATGTTAAGGTGGCCTGGGCATTCCCTGCAGAAGCTATTATATTGGTTGGAGACTCAGAAATTGTTGAAGGTGTTACTGAATTCGAAGCAGCGCTTGTCAAGCCCGCACCATTGGCATTTGTGGCAGTTACCGTAAAGGTGTAAGCTATACCGTTAGTAAGACCTGTCACAGTCAGTGGGCTTGCTGAACCGGATGCTGTTTTGTTTCCCGGGTTTGAAGTCACCGTATAACCCGTTATTGCCAGACCTCCGTCATCAGCCGGGGCGGTGAATGTTACCGTTGCCAGAGCGTTTCCCGCGGTGGTGGTTCCTATAGCCGGCGCTCCCGGATCAGATGTGGTAGTAAATGTCTTGTCATCGCCGTAAACGATTTTATCACCGCATTTGGCATAAGCCCTTAAATGATACAATTTTCCCGATTCCAGCCACTGTAGATTGCTCGTATATGTTCCTGTTTTGGATGCGGCCCCCAATGATGTTGCTGAACCGCCAACAACTGGATTTGCTTCGGCACCCCAGCAATGTCCATGGTCGGTTATCCCGGTTCCGAGGTCAATTAAATTACCCTCTGCTTTGGCAGTTATGGCCATAATCTCCGAAACTGAAAGAGTTTGAACTTTTGCCTGTCTGACGAGTTCGTCTTTCTTGCAGGAGAAGATAGTTACAATAAATATTAAAGTACAGGCGATAATTAAAAGGAAATATATTAAGAACGATTTCATTTTTATTGATATTTATTATTCATATCTGAAGTTAATTTGAATACCAAAAAACTTATCCCAGTATTGGAGAGAAATTATAAGAAACGTCGCTACGGGTTTATTTTCCATGTTTCCCATTTATTTTCGACAGAGGGACTGATGCTAACAACAGGATCCTGTTCTTTAGCATTAATCCTAAGCGATTCGATTGAAACATTTTTCGTAACATAATTCCTTAATTCCTTGTAAGTTATATCGCCCGAAGATTCCTTTATCTTCTTCAGTAGGAAATATGTGAACATGCCATGCTGTTTTTCTCCATATGGAAGGGCCGATTGTTCTCCGCCGGATGCAGAAAAGACCACAAGATTTCCCGTTAGAGTCTCTTCCCTTGGAATTATTTTTACGCCCCTGGCTGCAAGCAGGCCGGCATCACGCCCTCCTCCCGAAAAGCAGGCATCTAGGAAAACGCAAACTCTTCCTGAGCCGCTTACTCCAAATTTTTTATACACATCCGATAATTTGACTGCCGCATTAAGGTTCGTTCCCGATACATCGACGGGAATAAGGTAGGGCGTTCTTGTTGTTTCATCAGGCAACCCATGACCCGCATAATAAAAAAAGATCTCCGATTCCGGGCCTATCCTTGATGCAAGTTTGCTTATCAGGTCGAGGTTTTGCATCATCTCACCTGCAGTTGCGTCAATAAGAAGGAAAATGTTCTCGTCTTTAGCGCCTAGTGTCTTTCTTGCATATTCACGGAAGATCTGAGCGTCGTTGGCTGCAAATCTCACATTTGATTCAGTTTTAAGATTAGTCTGCTTGCTTGAATAATTTTCATTCCCTATTATCAGGCATAGTCTGCCCGGATACTTTACAGGGTTTACAGGAATATCCTTTTCCACATCGGAGCTTAGTGAGGCTCTTGTTACAGCTGCAGATGAGGTTTCGTCTCCCTTTATTACAACTGCATTATTCAACGTAAGGTTTTCTTCAAGGCCGACGGAAACAGATTTCTTTTCCGCATATTTCCCGGAATTCTCTGAGAGTGAAATTATGACAGGGATCTTATCAAATGCATATTTCCTGGTTGCAGTAAATATGAAATTCAACTCTTTCGATTCGCCTACCCTGAGTATGCCTATATTGAATTTATTTTCATCAAGCATAACACAATCAGTATTTTCAAGAATAAATTCGGCATTTACGTTCCGTGCATCACCCGTTCCTGTATTCTGAACAAGCACCTTTAGGTTTATTGGCGAATTAAGCTTAATTCTACCGCCGCCCTCTGTACTGAAAACCCAATCGGCTACAATGACCTCCGGCTTACCTAATTCTCTGGTCTGAATTTCCATTTCTGAAGGATAGGCATCAAAGCCGTTTTTTTCAAGAGCCTCAATCCTGAAACGGGCTGAGCTGTTCACCAGATTAGTTCCTCCAATTACCGGTATCGTAATCTCCTTTTTTTCCGATGGATATAATACACCAAGTGACAGAGTTTTCTGGAAGTCAAGTCCCAGAATCGGGCTGTTCAAAAGAGTAATTTTAATTGATACTTCCTGAGCTTCGCCCTTTCCCTGATTCTCAATAGTAAACCTTACTGACGCATTCTCTTCAGCGTCAATGATATTATTGCCATTCTGATCGGCATAGGTCTGATTTGTTATCTGCAGATCGGGAAGAAGCTTAACAATGCCTGGGGGTACATTCTTTTTAAAACTGATTTGTTTTGAAGCGCTTTTCGATGAAGAGGTAACAGCAGTTTGCGAATATGCCGAAAATACTGCTGCAAAACTCAGAATTGTAATCAATATCGTCTTCATTGAACATTTTTTAAAAGTTATATATCATAGTCATACCGGCGAAATTTGTGTCGGGCCCGTATGCTGGGACAAGGCTAACCTTGTTTTTGTTAGCCTGTTTAGGAGAACGGTTATCTGTTAGAAGCACGGTCATATAATCGAAAATCCAGATTGCAGCCGTAGTGTAAATCAGTGTTTTTGAAATTGAATTATATTTTTGATATGATGAAAAATATTGATCCCTTTCCAAAGAAATGGAGGCCTCGGAATATTTATCAGCAAAACCGTCTGCTTTGTTTTTAAAGATAAATGAGCCTGCAAGAGCAGAGTAAGCCAGGGCTCCTTCCAAAAGATGAAATTTTTTACCTGTCATTTTTGAGCTGCCAAGACCGGGGTAAAGAGTGGATAAGACAAGGGCTTTTCCTTTGCTGAATGTGATTTCCGTTACAGGATTCTGATTTACAGCAACAACCTCAACAACAATCTTGTCATCTAGCAAGGTTACATCTTTCGAAATATCCCAGATAATCTGTTTCCCGGTGCCGCCTTTTATGTTATCACCGACATCGCCACTGAATGACTTGGCACTTACAGGTGCGCCTGATTCTGTTGAAATTGAAACACTTATTCTGAACAGGTCATGTGATTTGTAATTTGTCAGGTCATATGATATGACCAATTCTTCATTTGTCAGGTTAAAATCAACATTTTTAACCCCGGCTTCGTTCCCGGTTTTACCCTGAGAATAGACAGATGACAATAAAAATAATAATAGATAAACTGATGTTAATGTCAATTTTAAATTCATTAGTCCTTTTTTTAAAATCCTGTATATAATTAGTGATTTTTTTACAAAAAAATGGATACACCATTAACTGGCAGCAGTGCTTGTAACTGTTGGTTACTGTTAAATAACGTTTTTAGCCTGTATAAACCACAACCCCTTTCTATTGATATCCCTGATTCGCCTTAAATTTAAACAATTATATTTGAAAATCATAAAACATTTTGGCAGTCAGGAATACAAATTATAACCGGATCAATCATGCACAAAACAAGATTTTTTTGGTCAGGTCTTAAGGAGAAACCAGTTATTGTATTTTAAAATCAATTATGACAGAATTTTCCTTATTTTGGCATTCTGTTGGGGAATTAACAACTACAAGAAGAATCAGACCATGAACGTAAAATATATACTGATATCATTTGCCTTGGTGCTGATTTGCAATATTGTTTTTCCTCAGAAGACAGTGACTTCATCAGGAACAGCGCAGCTTGAACTTACAGAGGATAAGTCGCGCATGGAACTTAAAAATGAGTTGAGGGAAAAAGCAATAATCGATGCGCTTGAAAGAGCTTTCGGACGTGTGATAATTCAGGGAAACGCAACATATATAACAAACCTGCAAACAGGTCAGGAGGTGAAGACAAACACTGTTTTCAATACTATCGCCAACACTTCCGTAATGGGGGAGGTTGAGAGTGTTACCGATGAAAAATTCACCGATGTGGAGGGTGTTAAAACTGTTGAAGGGAAACAACAAAAGGTGATTGAGGTCAGATGCGACATTGAAATAAAGGCTCACAAGACAGAAGCAGCCAGTGTAACTTTCACCTCATTTCCACTGGCATGTACAGATGAAAAATGCAAGACTTCAAAATTCGCGAATAAGGATAATTTATACCTCTATTTTTCTTCGCCCGAAAATGGTTATTTATCAGTTTATCTTGACGAAACAACTCAAACACAGTGTCTCTATCCGTTCAGTTCAATGCCTTCCGAGTTCGACGGAGGAGTGCCGGTTGAAGCTGACAGGAAGTATATACTGTTTTCGAAAAATCCTGATTTTGACTATTTCCGGGGAAACGTGATGACGGATTCGTACGAATTGTATTCAAAAAGCATACAGGATATGAATCGTATATTTATTATTTTTTCAAAGAATCCCATGAATAAGCCTTTTCTTAACAATGTATCAGAGAAATTGCTCGACAGTAAAGATTACATTCAGGGATATCGTCTTCCAAAGTCTCTGCCTTCCGAGGATTTTCAGAGATGGCTTAATAACTACAGGAGTATTGGGAAAAACAGCGTTCAGGTTTTAATTACCGACATAACAATTACAAAATGAACATAAGTCTTTTCATTGCATGATTGTTTCTTAGCCGTCACTGGAATATTACTTACGATTCTCGCTAAAATCAAAAAAGGGACCATCATTACGAGGTCCCTTTTTTTTGTATAGTTTGATACTATTTTACTTTCTCTACGATGGCCTTGAAGGCATCGGGATGATTCATGGCAAGGTCGGCAAGGGTTTTCCTGTTAAGGGTGATACCTTTTTTCCCGAGTTTTCCGATGAATTCCGAATAGCTCATGTCGTACTGACGAACACCGGCGTTGATCCTCTGAATCCAGAGTGCCCTGAAAAGGCCTTTTTTTCTCTTCCTGTCGCGGTATGCATACCCCATACCCTTATCAAGGGTATTCTTCGCGACGGTTATTACATTTCTTCTCGAACCAAAATTTCCTCTTGTCTGACTAAGAACCTTTTTTCTTCGGGCTCTTGATGCGACTGCATTTACTGAACGTGGCATAACTCATTTTTTTTGAATGTCAGCGGTTTCATTTGAAACACTTAATGCTGAACAATCTGTTAATACTATTTTTACTTTATCAGGCTTAAACGATTACTTAAGAGCCAACAACAACTTAACGTTTTTAAGGTCTGTTTTGTGTACCTGGCCTGCATAGGTAAGATTTCTCTTACGTTTTGTAGATTTTTTGGTCAGGATGTGGCTTTTAAATGCATGCTTACGCTTGATCTTTCCTGTTCCGGTCAGAGAAAATCTCTTCTTTGCACCCGGATTCGTCTTCATTTTTGGCATTTCTCTCTATCAAATATATTAAAACTACTTCTTCTTTTTTGGTGAGAATGAAACGATCATTCTTTTTCCTTCGAGTCGTGGAAGCTGCTCAACCTTTCCGTATTCTTCCAGATCGTTTGCAAAGCGCAGAAGAAGAACTTCTCCCTGCTCCTTGAACAATATCGATCTGCCTTTGAAGAAGACATAAGCCCTGACCTTAGCTCCTTCTTCGAGAAATCTCATAGCATGTTTCAGCTTGAAAAGATAATCATGATCATCGGTATTTGGTCCAAACCTTATTTCTTTAACCACAACCTTTGACGTCTTAGCCTTAATTTCTTTCTGCTTTTTCTTCTGTTGATAAAGAAATTTCTGATAATCAACAACTCTGCAGACCGGTGGCTCGGCATTTGGTGAAATTTCAACAAGATCGAGTTCCATAGAATCGGCGAGTTTCAGAGCATCCTGAATGCTAAGCACCTGTGCCTCTAATTCTTCGCCTACTACCCTGACCACCCTTGCGGTGATCCTTTGATTAATTTTGTGAGCCGGCTGGGTTACCCTTGCCGGGCTTCGCCTAATTGGTAAAGCTATAGCTCTTTCCTCCTGTCTTTTGTTTATACTAAAAATTACTTATAATGCATCAAAATGCAATCTCTTTTTTTATTTCTGAGTTGATGAAATCCACAAATTCTTCGATTTTCATGCTCCCCTGATCGCCTTCTCCCTGCTTGCGGACAGCAATTGTTTCATTTTCAACCTCTTTTTCGCCAATAATAAGAAGGTAGGGAATTCTCTTTAATTCATTATCCCTGATCTTCTTACCTATTTTTTCACTCCTTTCGTCAATTAGTGTGCAAATATCGGAATTATTTAGAATTTCCAAAACTTTTGCAGCATAATCGTTGAATTTTTCACTAATGGGTAAAATCACTGCTTTTTCGGGTGCAAGCCAGAGCGGGAATTTGCCGGAGGTATTTTCAATAAGCACTGCGACAAATCTTTCCATTGAGCCGAAAATTGTCCTGTGAATCATTACCGGCCGGTGTTTCTGGTTGTCGCTGCCATTATATGTCAGCTCGAACCTTTCAGGCAGGTTATAATCGACCTGAATAGTTCCAAGTTGCCATTTCCTGCCAATCGCATCCTTGACCATGAAATCGAGTTTGGGGCCGTAGAATGCAGCTTCTCCTTCAACTACAGTTGTTTTAAGGTTCATTTCGGCTGCAGCTTCAATTATATCACGTTCTGCCTTTTCCCAGTTCTCGTCAGTACCTATGTACTTCTGTTTGTTGTTGGGATCACGAAGCGAGACCTGCGCCGAGAAATTATCAAAGTTCATAACCTTGAAAACATACAATATGAGTTCAATAATGCTCTTAAACTCCGCCCTCAGCTGATCGTGCCTGCAGAAGTGGTGTGCGTCATCCTGGGTAAAGCTTCTTACCCTGGTAAGCCCGTGCAGTTCTCCGTGCTGTTCGTATCTGTAAACAGTGCCAAATTCAGCCATTCTCAATGGAAGTTCCTTGTATGAGTGAGGAGTGGCATTGTAAATTTCGCAATGATGAGGACAGTTCATTGGTTTAAGCATAAACTGCTCTCCTTCCTGGGGTGTGGAAATAGGCTGGAAGGAGTCTGCCCCGTATTTTTCGAAATGACCTGAAGTCTTGTATAGGTTTACGTTCCCGATGTGAGGAGTAGTGACAATTTTATAACCTCTTTTCCGGAGTACACCTGTAAGGAAATTGATGAGGTTCTGCCTGATATCTGATCCTTTTGGCATCCAGAGAGGAAGACCCATTCCGACATTCTGGGAAAATGTAAACAATTCGAGTTCCCTTCCGATTTTTCGGTGATCCCTCTTTTTTGCCTCTTCAAGAAACACAAGGTATTCGTCAAGGAGTTTCTGCTTCGGGAAGGTTATCCCGTATATCCTTGTCAGCATCCTGCGCTTCTCATCTCCCCTCCAGTAGGCTCCGGCTATGCTCAGAAGCTTAATGGCTTTCATGGGTTCGGTAGAAGGAAGGTGAGGACCCCTGCAGAGATCGGTAAAATTCCCCTGGGAATACAGGGAAATTGTTCCATCCAGAAGCTCACTTATTAGTTCAGTTTTATATTCATCACCCTTTGCTTCAAAAACTTCCAGCGCCTCTTTTTTGCTGACGTTCCTTCTCGTATACGTAAGATTCTTTGAAGCAAGTTCTTTCATTTTATTTTCAACGATCAAAAGATCAGCTTCGGTAATTACCTTTCCTTCGCCGGGATCAACGTCGTAATAAAACCCGTTTTCGATTGCAGGACCAATGCCGAACTTCATGCCAGGGAAAACCGCTTCGAGGGCTTCTGCCATAAGGTGGGCAGAGGAATGCCAGAAAGCATGTTTTGCTTCTTCATCTTCCCATTTATGCAGTTTCAGTGTGGCATCGTTATCAATGGGCCTGGTAAGGTCCCTCAGCTCACCGTTGACTGTTGCAGCGTAAACCTCTTTGGCCAGACGCGGACTGATTTGTTCGGCAATCTCCAGACCAGTGATACCATCGTTATATTCTCTCTGAGTTCCGTCGGGAAATGTTATTTTTATCATCGTTATCGCTCCTTTTTATTGGCGGACAAAGATAATTATATTTTTCTTATAAAAGTCCAAAAAACTGGCACACTGAGCTTCTGACCCACCAGCCTTTTAAGTCAAAAAATGTGGCACGTAATTTGGATTATGAGTTACGAATCAAGAACTCTCTGTCATGAAAAATTTAAAAATATTCAGTCTGCTGCTTACGGTAACTCTTTATTCATGCGAAAAGTTGCCACAGGCACGTTTTCATACCGACACCATTACTCCTGAAGTAGGGCAGGAGGTGTTTTTTATAAACGACTCCTACAATTCCGAAGCGTTTGAATGGGACTTTGGCGACGGATATATTTCAGATGCCATTAACCCTTCCCATATCTATACATCAACAGGCAGTTTCGAAGTTAAGCTGACTTCAATATCAGGTAACGGCTATGAGGATGTTTCAAGCATGACCATACAGGTTCTCGTCCCGACCCTGCTCGAAATTGAAGTACGTGAATATTACCAGAAGTATGCTGTTTCGGACGCCAGTGTTATTCTCTATCCCACTCTGCCCGACTGGGATGAACAGAAAAACTCCTTAGCCGAGGGCTATACAAATTCAGACGGCATTGTAGTATTTTCAGGTCTTGACCCGTTTGTTTACTATGTCGACGTATGGGAGAAAAGCCACGATAATTATACTCTTGCTGCCGAAGATGCAGGGTTTATAAGGACTTCTGAGATATTGCCGCATAGGATCAACCGATTCACAGCCTGGGTCGATGTTGCTGATCATGGTAAAGGTACAGCGAAAGGGTCCCGGCAGTTAATCATCAGGAAATTTGAACGGCAGGCTTCAGTAAAAGGGCAGCCTGAATCTGCAGTATTACAGGAAAACTGGCAGGACCTTTACAAAATGAGTATAAGACCTAAGAAATAGATAATATTTATAACTCAGTCTGCGAATTAAATCTCTGACCTTGCAGTTGTTCCTCCTTTTTCATGGTCTGAAGTGGAATTCCATTTGCCCTGTAATTCAGGGCATTGGCACAGGTACAACTACGGTAAGCTCTTTCTTAATGATTTTTGTCCACAATTCATATCCTTTTGGTGTAAGATGAAGTCTGTCGGAGAGGAAAAATGATGATTCCGGATTTCCGCTTCCGTCGAGGAAAGCATCTGCCGTTTTTATAAAATATGTATTGCCGCTTGTCTCACAAATATTACGGATCAGATTATTTGCTTTCTGAATTTCGGGCCATGCTTTCCAGCGAAGGGGAGTAGGAGTTACT
The DNA here is from genome assembly GCA_903844815.1 of uncultured Bacteroidota bacterium. Taxonomy (GTDB): domain Bacteria; phylum Bacteroidota; class Bacteroidia; order Bacteroidales; family VadinHA17; genus LD21. Next base: position 15,892 of record CAIMVD010000261.1, read on the forward strand.
TCAATCCAGAAAACAGGGGTTTCCCTGTGATTTGAGCGGATTGTTTTAAGAACACTGCGAAAAAGCTTTGCAACTTCTTCGGGTGTTTTATCGTCGGCATTTCCGGTGATATCATTTGCAATAAAGATTACAATTGCCCTGCATTGGTGAGGACTGAATATCCGGTCAGCATATACTGCAAAGTCACTTAATTTTGCTCCTCCATACCCTCGTTGTATGACCTGATATGGTGCCATATCCTTCTCAAGGGTATTCCATATCCTTATACTGGAACTTCCGGCAAAAAGGACGGCTTCTGCAGGATAACCTGTACTGCTGTCGGTCCGTTCAAAGGCCCTGATGTCCTTATCCCAGGCTTTAACTTCGGGTAATGATTTGTATTTGCCTGTAGTTGAGCAGGCCACTGCGGCCAGAGCCAAAAGAATAATTAAGTAACGACGCATTTTCTGATAGTTTGAATTAGATTCAAAAGTAAATGTTTCTTATGTTAAAAAATTCTAAAAAATCATTTCTTGTCAGGATTCATATTTTCCATGGAGATAATATAATTTATTTTACAAAAAAAAAAAGTTACGTTTGTGACAGGTAAACAATTATTTCAACTATTTAATTACGACAAATGTCTAAAAACCGGTTATTCATCACCAAGCCACTTCCTCAGTTGTTCAGTGAGTCACAGGAATCTGGTGGATTGAAAAGATCTCTTACAGCGCTTAATCTCACAACATTAGGAATCGGGGCAATTATTGGCGCCGGTATTTTTGTTCTTACAGGACAAGCTGCCGCTCAATATGCGGGTCCCGGAATAGTTTTGTCGTTTATAATATCGGGTTTAGCCTGTGGATTTGCCGGTTTGTGCTATGCTGAGTTTGCTTCAATGATTCCGATAGCAGGCAGTGCCTATACATATGCCTATGCAACACTTGGGGAATTCCTGGCCTGGATAATCGGATGGGACCTTATTCTCGAATACCTTTTTGCAGCTTCAACAGTTGCTGTTGGCTGGTCGGGATATGTGATAAGCTTTCTGAAGGACCTTAATATTTTTATACCTCCGCAGTTCACAGGAGCCTCCGGTTCAGTACTTGTAAACGTGCCCGATATGGGATGGAAACCACTTACGAATGCTTTTGCGGAAACCCTTACTGCCTCAGGCATACAAATTGATTCCCTTGCACATGTCACTTGCGTTATAAATCTGCCTGCAATGTTTATTGTAGCCTTGCTTACTACACTTCTTGTAATTGGTATCAGAGAGTCGGCCAACTTCAACAATGTAATGGTAATAACTAAAGTCTCGGTCATTATTCTATTTATAGCAATCGGCTTCATGTTTGTTAAAGCAGCTAACTGGCATCCTTTTATTCCTGCGAATAAGATCGAAGCAACACCCATATCACAGTATGGATCCTTATGGGAATGGTTAAAGGCCTACAGTCAGGAGTTTGGGAAATTCGGTATTAGCGGTGTCTTGCGGGGGGCAGGAGTAATCTTCTTTGCTTATATTGGTTTCGACGCGGTTTCAACTGCCGCGCAGGAGGCTAAAAACCCTCAGCGCGACATGCCGATAGGCATTTTGGGCTCTCTTGGAATTTCCACAATATTATATATTCTTGTAGCAATTGTTCTGACAGGTATTGTAAGCTATAAAACACTCAATGTTTCTGACCCTGTTGCTGTAGGCGTTGATGCCATGGGTCAGGGAATGTTCTGGTTACGGCCGATAGTAAAGATTGCAGCTATTGCGGGATTAAGCTCTGTAATCCTTGTAATGCTCATGGGACAACCCAGAATTTTCTTTTCAATGTCGAAAGACGGCTTGCTTCCCCCAATATTTTCAAAAGTTCATCCAAAATTCAAAACACCTTATATCAGTACAATAATTACAGGGAGTATTGCAATGGTAATTGCAGGCGTACTTCCGATAAGCATCCTTGGTGAGCTTGTTTCTATAGGCACCCTTCTTGCATTTATTATTGTATGTATCAGTGTTCTGATACTTCGAAAATCGAAACCGGATATTGAAAGACCATTTAAGACACCCTGGGTTCCTTTTGTGCCAATTGCAGGGGCGGCAATCTGTTTCATTCAGATGGCTGCATTACCTCTCGACACATGGTTAAGGCTAATGATCTGGATGGCTCTCGGATTCTGTATCTACTTTTTTTATGGAGTTAAGCATAGTAAACTTAGACAGAATACAAAATAATCCATCTTCACTCTTGATTTCATTTTGCAACTGGTTCTTCGGAGAAGTACTGCATAAAGTCCTATTTCTAAAGGAATATGTTAAAAAATGTTAATTTTTACTAAAGTATCTGAATGATTGTAAAATTTATCTAAATTTCGAACTTCCAATCAAAGAGGAAATGGGGAAAAAATTTAAAAACAAAGATTTAGCCGAAAGGCTAGGTGTATCGAGCACATTAGTTTCACTTGTACTTAACAATAAGGCTGATCAGCAGGGAATCCGCAAGGACACCCAGGAAAAGGTGCTTAGTCTTGCAAGACAAATGGGATATTTTGACTCGCTTCACGAGAAAAATGAAACTTCACCGGTTGAAGAAAAACCTGGTGTGCTCGGTATGGTTGTATCATCTCTGAATGATCCTTTTGTCATTCAGATTACACCATTCCTTGAAAAAGCCTTTTCCAGTATGGGAGTGGGCTTTTCAATTATAACAAAAGATCCGGATGACCAGCGTTATGATCGTCTGATAGGCGCCTTTAAAAAGTTCTACAGCGGACTTATCCTTCTTGGAGATGCGGCCGATGAGGGCACAATCAGGGCACTTAAGACTTCAGATTATCCTTTTGTTCTACTGGAGAAATCAATTAAATCGTTGCGCCTGAATACCGTATGTTCCGACACCGCTGTCGGGGCACAAAGGGTTGTAAATCACATTGATAAGCTGGGCTATAAGAATGTTCTGATAGCAACCGAGCGCACTGCGCATCATACAGACGGATATTCTATCGATTGTATCAGCGATGCGCTGGAGGAAAAGGTAGGCATTAACAGACCCATTGTTGTCGCGCTCGATCAGCGCCTTACCGATGACGAAATTGACTTCTCATCACTTGAGAAGTACCTGAGGCCTCCTTACAGAGCCGATGTCATGATAATAATGAATGCCAGTCTTGTTTATCCGATCATGACTCTTCTTCGCAAGAAAAAGTTTCGTGTTCCTCAGGACATAGCTCTGATATCGATGGAAGAAGGGACCGGATTCGATCTCATGTTCACCCCTGTAACATGTCTCAGGAAACCGCTTTCAGGCATGTCTACAAAGATAGCAAGCATGATTTGGTCGGAAGTTAAAAATTCGGGAAAAGGCAAATTTAAACGGCAGATTAATATTTCACCTGAACTCATCATCAGGAATTCATGCGGTACACTTTAGTAACTTATTAATATGATAAAATCCCTGAGAGCCTTGTTGCCATTGGTTTTAATATTTGTTGCCGGCTGTTCCGGAAAACATCTTATAAAAGACAAAGAGTACCTGGAACTCATAGGAAAATCATTCAATGAAAGAAAAGAGCTCTGCGTCCATAGAGATGCGGAGCTCTTCTCAGTTTTCAGGCAGGATTTATCTGCAGAGCAGACTGAAGCGCTTAAGTTTCTCTATGCGTTCATGCCACTTAATGACCTTGCCGACTATACCGGAGAGTTCTTCCTCGGAAATGTAAATGCTGCCTTGAAAGCCCGGTCGGAAACCCCATGGGGAAAGAATATCCCGGATGATATCTTCGTTCATTATCTGCTTCCATGCAGGGTCAACAATGAAAATCTCGATTCATTCCGTATTGTTTTTCAGGAAGAGCTTCTGAATAGAGTAAAGGGAATGGACATGACCCAGGCTGCACTGGAAATCAACCACTGGTGCCATGAGAAGGTTTCTTATCAGGGAGCAGACTCCCGAACTTCAGCCCCTATGAGCACAATACTCTCTGCCCGGGGCAGGTGCGGAGAGGAATCAACATTTACTGTGGCTGCACTGAGAACTGCAGGCATTCCGGCCCGACAGGTATATACACCTCGCTGGGCTCACTCCGACGATAACCACGCATGGGTGGAAATCTGGTCTGAAGGTGAGTGGCATTATTTGGGAGCCTGCGAACCTGAACCGGTTTTAGACAGGGGATGGTTTACAGAACCTGCACGAAGAGCCATGCTGATTCATACAAAATCATTCGGTGCACCTTTCGGTGAAGAAAATTCAATAAATAAATTCAGAAATTTCACTGAGGTAAACAACCTCTCTCAATATGCTGTAACCAAAAGGATAATTGTCAAAGTCATAGACAAAAGCGGAAATCCTGTAAAAGATGCTGTTGTTGAATATCAGCTTTATAATTATTCCGAGTATTATCCTCTTGCAAAGGTTCCTGCTGATGCAAATGGAATCAGCCACTTTGAAACGGGACTGGGAGATTTGTTGATCTGGGCCCGGAATAATGATGATTTCGGCTTTAAAAGAATATCGGTAGCCGATACTGATACCCTTACAATTAAACTTGATGGAAACCCTTCAGAAAGTTACATCATTGATGCCGATCTTAATGTTCCGGTAATACAGCCTCCCTATCCGGGTATCCAGGCTAAACTGGCTGAAGAAAATACTGTCAGAATAAACAGCGAGAATTCCATCAGACAGAAGTATATCGATTCCTGGATGACGCCTGATGAAATAAAGGCATTTGCGGCTGAACTTAAAATTGACCAGAAGGATGCAGAATCAGTATTTTCGAGGAGCATGGGTAATTATAAGGAGATCAGGTCTTTCCTTGCAGAAACTCCTGATACTCTTAAAAACCTTGCGTTATCGATGCTCAGGATTATAGCCGACAAGGATCTTCGCGACACAAAAGCTGCTGTTCTGAAGGACCATCTGCTGAATAGTTGCAGATATCAGAATAATCCGGATGATAAATACAATGAACTGTTTACAGAATATGTGCTTAATCCCAGGATTGCCAACGAGATAATTGTATCATGGAGAAGCTATTTCCTGAAGAACCTACCTGGTCATCTCCTTGAAAAAGCCACATCAGATCCTTCAATTATAGTTAAATATCTTGAAGACAGCATTGTGATCGCCGAGGCGGAGAATTACTATAAAACACCCATAACTCCTTCAGGAGTTAATGAATTAAGGTTGTCAGATTCATTTTCACGGGATATCTGCCTGGTCGCAATATGCCGTAGCCTGGGTATTCCTTCCAGGCTCGAACCCGGAAGTAATATACCACAGTATTTCTCAGCGAATAACTGGAATGATGTCTATTTCTCAGGGCAACAAAGGCCATCTGCACAGAAGGCATATCTTAAATTTGTATCAAATGATACAAAACCGGTACCGGAGTATTACATACACTTTACCCTTGCCCGTTTTGAAAACGGAAGATACAACACACTGGAATATGATTTTAACAGAAAGATAACCGACTTCAGGGAGGAACTTGCACTGGCTCCGGGACATTATATGATGGTAACCGGAAACAGACTCACCGATAGCAGGATTCTGTCGCAGCTAATATTCTTCGATCTTGCTGAAAATGAACACAGGACACAAATGGTAACCCTTCGTCAGGATAGCGCAGCCGGAAAGATCCTTGGAAATCTGAATATAGCTGAAATTGCAAAACTTTTTAAGAATCAGAATCTAACATCACAGGAATGTTCAAAGAATGGCTCTGTCATTATCTGGATCGAACCCGATAAGGAACCAACCAAACATGTATTCAATGATCTTCCTCTCCTGAAAGCAGAACTCGATTCCTGGGGAGGAAAATTCCTTTTCCTGACAGGTTCCGCTAAAGATTTTAACTCATTTAACCCAAAGTCGCTGCAGGATCTTCCTTCCAACTCAGACTTTTCAATTGATGAAGGTCTCACGGTTCTGGGCAAGATTATCACTACAAATAAACTTAGTTTGGGCAGCCTTCCTTACATTATTGAATGTGATAACAAAGGCAATATCTTATTTACTTCCTCTGGTTACAGGATTGGAATAGGTGAGCAAATTTTGAAACATGTGAGATAATACCGGAAAATATCCGGCAAAATAATTTAACTTTGTCACGTATTGGTGTCGCACTGAAATATAATCATTGCGATGAAAAGGGAATGCGGTTTGAATCCGCGACAGTACCCGCTGCTGTGATACCCGATCCCGCGTTATGCGGGATGAGTGTTTTCTGAAATACCTGCCACTGTTCCTGAAGATGGGAATGGGAAGGCTTCAGAAAACCGGGATAAGTCAGAAGACCTGCCATACTTTTGTAATTCAGAGCTTTCGGGAAGAAAAGCAAGAATCGCACTACCGATTCCTATTCTCCTTTCCCATTAAGCCCTGATTACCGCTTAAAAAAGTGATAATGTTATGATGGCATCTGGAAAGATTTGTAAGAGGATAGGAAAGACATTGAATTTTATGTCTTTCACCCTGCTTGTTCTTTTTAATTTCATCTTTTTCCCTTTTCAATTGAATTGCCAGGATATTACTCACAATGATACTGTTAAAATAAGTGAAGTCATTATCAGCAGGAAGAATACAAAGGAATTAAGACCGTTTTACAGCGGAGTTCCTATTGATTCTTCCGCTTTTCAGATTTCAAATAATAAATCGATAGCCAATCTGATTTCAGAAAACACAAACATCTCTTTTAAAAGCTATGGCAGTGGTGGTGCCGCAACAATTTCGATCCGTGGAACAGGAGCAGGGCATACCCGGCTTGACTGGAACGGGATCAGCATTAACAATCCCATGCTTGGGCAGTCCGATTTTTCACTTATCCCTGTGTCTGCTGCAGATGAAATTAGTATTCTGTACGGCAGCTCTTCAATGATTAATGGCAACGGCGGAATAGGAGGAATTATCAGCCTGGAAACAAAACCTGTCTGGAGCGATGAATCATCAGTTTCGGTAAGTGCCGGGGCAGGAAGCTTTGGGAACTACTCGGGAACCGCTGCTATTCGTACCGGCAACATGCATTTTCAATCATGCACTAAAGCCTTCTTTAACAACTCTGAGAATGATTTCAGGTATCTGAATACTGAGACTGATGCCACTCCCTCATGGGAAACTATGAAAGAGAATAGGGTGAGGTCCAGTGGGCTCATTCAGGAGATGTATTATAGGGGAGAAAAAAGTCTTTTATCGGCAAGAATCTGGTATCAATCTGCCAATCGTGAGCTTCCTTATTCGATGCTTACACGCCAGCCCGGACTTCATGAAAAGCAAAACGATGAATCATTCAGAACAATGGTTTCATATAATTTGAAACAAGGCAAAAGTGATATTTCTCTTACCGGAGCATGGCTTACAGACAACCTGGACTACTTAAACAATCTGGCTTCAATTGATTCCAGGAACAGGGCTGAAACTATGGTTATTAAAGCCGGAATTGAAAATAATATAACCCATGATTTTAAAATCAGTTTTTCTATCAATGAAGAGCTGAACATTATCAAGTCGAATAATTATGAAAACATTATTTCACGAAATATTGCAACTCTTACCGGGTCGGCAGAAAAAAGTTTTTCGAAACAAATTCGTGCTATTATCCTTTTCAGAGAGATTTTGGACAAGGAAACTCTGTTAATACCCGATTTCTCGGCAGGAGTGCATTACAGAATAATGGAAGATAAAGATTTTGTTCTGAAGGCCAGTGTATCAAGGAATTCGAAAATCCCATCTCTGAATGATCTGTACTGGTATCCGGGAGGGAACAGGGACCTTAAGAATGAATATGCCACACAGTATGAAATGGCATATGAAATGGCAGGAAAACCGGCTGGGGGGTTATCTTATTATTTTGATATTGAAGGATTCAGATATAACATTCAGAATATGGTATTGTGGCGTCCCGGAGCAAACTCATACTGGACCGCAGATAATATCCAGAATGTTAATTCTTCAGGAATTGAAACATCACTAAGGCTTATTTACAAGGTAAATCATTTTTATTCCAGGCTCAATGGCGGATACTCCTATACAAGGGCAGTATCACATACTGATGGAAATGCATCATCAAATTTTCAAATGGCTTATATTCCTGTCAGCCAGGCTTATTCCTCACTGTTTATTTCGCTTGGGAAGTTTTATTCCGTATGGAATTGTAACCTGACAGGAAGAAGATACCTGACATCAGATAATTCACATTACCTTCATGGCTATTTATTAAACAATATAACAGCCGGGGCAAAACTTGCCGGCAGAGGCAGGTCATTCGATGTCAGTTTCTCTGCAGATAATATTTTCAATCAATCTTACCAGGCAATTGCCCATTACCCTATGCCGGGAAGGGCTTATTTTTTGAAGTTAACACTGAATATTACCAAATAACAGAGAATGAAAAAGATACTGATTAATATTGCATTTATATTCCTTACAGCTTCATGTATAAAGATTTCTGACAATCAGGATATTCCTAAGGCTGACTTCACAATCGGAGGCGGAGTGCTCCTGGTAAACGAAGGAAATTTCAGAAGCGGAAACGGTTCACTTTCCTTTTACTCCTACGATTCATTAAAAATAATCAACGACCTTTTCACCAGTGCTAATAACCGGCCGCTGGGAGATGTTCCAAACGCTGTTCTTGTTAAGGAGGACAAAGTCTTTATTGTCGTTAACAATTCCGGCAAGATAGAAGTTGTTGATCATATCACGTGCGCAACTTCAGCGACTATTTCCGGGCTTATCTCTCCCCGTAACATGGCTTTTATAAATGATTCCAAGGCGTATGTCACAAGTTTGTACTCTGATTCCCTGGCAATACTTAATGTCCCGAACAATTCGATATCAGGTTATATAAATTTACACCGTACGTCCGAATCCATAGCAGTTTACGGAACAGAAGCCTTCGTTGCAAACTGGGCAGGTGGAAAAGAAGTAATGGTTGTTAATACTCTGAATGACAATGTAGTCGATTCGATTGAGGTAGGGATGGAACCTGAAAGTATGGCGATTGACCATGAAAGAAGACTTTGGGTTCTTTGCAACGGGGGATGGGCAAGGCAAGCTCCGGCTGAACTGGTAGTTATAAATATCGCCACTCACCGGATTGAAAAAAAGTTCATCTTCCCCTCAAAAGTTTCTTCTCCTACCTGTCTTCATATTGATGGTATGGGTCAAACACTTTTTTATATCGATAATGGAGTTAAACAGATGGACATTTATGCGACAAATTTGCCGGTTCCTCCCTTAGTACCACAGGAATCGGGTTATAATTTTTACAAAATAGCTGTTAACCCTGTCAATAGCGACATCTTCATCTCGGATGCCGGAAACTATACACAGCCGGGTAATCTTCTGATCTATAAAAATAATGGCAGTTTTGTTTCAAAAAGCACAGTGGGTATCATTCCCGGAGCGATGTCCTTTAAATTGAGAGTAAACACTCAGACGAAATGAGTTTCATTTCCAGCAATTCCTCCGGAAGTATTGCAGATAAATTGCTGATTCCTTTTTTGCTGTTTTTATTATTTTTCTATACCGGATGCAGGAACAACAGTCCGCAAAATAGCGATTTGACAGACATTAGTAATAAGGTAACAGGAGCGGCTGAGCGGTTTTCTATTGAAAAATCCGGACAGTACACAATTCTCACAATAAATAATCCATGGCAGGGGGCAGCCAATGTGAATCAGGTCTGTTTTCTTGTAAAAAAGGGAGAAAAGATCCCTGAAGGTGTCGATTCAACATCAGTAATATTTGTTCCTGTCAGGAAAATTATCTGCACATCGACAACACATGTCGCTATGATATCAGCCCTGGGAATGGAAAATACCATTTCAGGTATGTCGGGGCTGAAATACCTGTATGATTCAAAAGTCAGGTCAATTGCAGAGGAAGGAGGTATAGCAGAAGTAGGATATGATTCAAACTTAAATAAGGAATTGATAGTTGAAATGAATGCCGATCTTGTAATGTTATACGGGATAGGCAGTGAGTCTGCTTCTATCGTGGGTAAGCTTAAAGAATTAGGAATCAAAGTTTTATTTAATGCTGATTATCTTGAGGAGAAGCCACTTCAAAAGGCGGAATGGATAAAGGTCTTTGGTGCTCTGTATTGCCTTGAGGGGAAGGCCGACAGTATATTCAACGCCGAATGTGATTCATATAATGCTATTAAAAAATTAGTTGAAAAGACTACTTCAAAGCCTAAAGTTCTTTTAGGTCTTCCGTTCAGAGACACCTGGTATATTTCACCTGGCAATTCATTTATAAGCAACCTTATTTCAGATTCCGGAGGTGAATATATGTGGCAAGGCACAGAATCAGATGTTTCAATGCCGCTTGGAATTGAAGCAGTATATCTCAGAGCACTTGAGGCTGAATTCTGGCTGAACACAGGCTCTGCTAAAAGTAAAGATGAAATTACTTCACTCGATCCGAGGCTTGGGAAACTGCCTTGCTTTATTAAGGGAAACTTGTTTAATAATAACAGGAGACTCAGCGCAACGGGAGGCAATGATTACTGGGAGAGCGGAAGCGCCTCGCCTCACCTTATTCTGAAGGATATTGCCTCAATACTCCATCCTGAATTATTCCCCGGAGAGGACTTATATTATTACAGAAAGTTAAATTAGGGGAATCATTTGAAAAAGGAAATATATACTGATCTTAAAACAGGGCTTCCTTCAGGCAGGAACGGATTGTTATTTGGGCTTCTGTTTGTTCTCATTCTGATATTGTTGTTCCTCGATATCTTCCTTGGTTCAGTCAGCATTACTCCGGGTGAGGTGGTCAGGGCACTTTTCACTGACGAGTCCAATAGCTTTGCCACAATAATAATAAAATTCAGGGTTCCCAAGGCAATTACTGCCCTGATTGTAGGTATCGGCTTGTCTATAAGCGGATTGCAGATGCAGACAATATTCCGTAACCCCATGGCCGGGCCCGACGTACTTGGAATAAGTTCAGGAGCGAGCCTGGGTGTAGCTATTGTTATTCTCGGCATATCGTCTTCATTCCCGGCAGATGGCCTCAGGGGTATGGGCAACTGGATGTTGGTTGCTTCATCCTGGGCAGGTGCTGGTGCAGTTATGATCCTTATAATGTTCATTTCAGCACGAGTAAAGGAAATAATGACAATCCTGATTCTTGGAATAATGCTGTCAGGAGGGATATCCGCAATTGTTACAATCATGCAATATTTCAGCAATGAAACAATGCTTAAGGCTTTTATGGTGTGGACCATGGGAAGCCTGGGAAATCTGACATCCGATCAGCTTAATATCCTTATTATTTCTGTTTCTGCAGGCGTTCTCATGAGCCTTTTTTCTGCCAAGATGCTTAACGCGCTTCTTCTGGGTGAGGGTTATGCTCAAAGCGTTGGTTTAAACGTTAAGTTTGCACGGGTAGTAATTTTTTCCTGCACAAGCATTCTGGCAGGTAGCGTGACGGCTTTCTGCGGTCCGATAGGTTTCATTGGGATAGCAGTGCCTCATATTGCCAGAATTATCTTCCGGACTTCGAATCACAGAGTTCTTATTCCCGGCACGATGCTTACCGGAGGAGGAGTGATGCTGGCCAGCGACATTATTTCACAACTTCCGGGTTCCAACAGCGTCCTGCCACTTAATGCTGTCACATCGCTTATTGGAATACCGGTTGTCGTATGGGTTATTTTCAGGAACCGTCGTTACTCAGGATTGTTTTGATCGTTCATTAATTAGTTATGAAATCTCATCCCGAAGAAATTTTTGTACTCGAATCCCTTGAAATAGGTTATGGTTCAGGCCTTAGAAAAAAACTGATCCTGCCTCCCCTGAATGCAACTGCAGTCAGGGGAGAATTGATAGCCGTGATAGGGAGGAACGGGATTGGAAAAAGCACCCTTCTCAGAACTCTGGCCGGATTGCAGCCACCTCTGGGAGGAATTATAAGAATAAATGGCAGGAGAATGGATGATTTTTCAAGGATGGAGCTGGCTCAGGAAACAGGATACATATCTACCGAAAGCGTGAAAGTAAGTAATATGACTGTTTATGATCTTGTTGCTTTGGGCAGGTTTCCGCATACAAACTGGATTGGAAATCTTAATACCGAAAATCAGGAATCAATTTTGAAAGCTCTTGAAATGACTTCAATGGGCGGATTCCGGGACAGATTCATAAATGAGATTTCCGATGGAGAGAGGCAAAAGGCGATGATCGCAAGGATAATAGCCCAGGATGCCGGAATAATGATAATGGATGAACCCACTGCTTTCCTTGATGCAGGAAGTAAATTCGAAATACTTCACCTGCTTAATACCCTTTCACATGAAAGAGGCAAAACAATAATCTTTTCAACTCACGATCTGCATATGGCTGTCAACCAGGCTGACAAGATCTGGCTAATCTCTGCCGACCGGCTCCTGGAGGGAGCTCCGGAGGACCTGATGATTGCCGGAGCTTTTGATCATCTTTTTGATGCTTCCAATGTCAGGTTTAATCCTTACAGCGGGACTTTTTCATTCAATTCCTCAACGAGTGGCTCTGTTTATATCGAGGGAAATGGAGTAGAGAGGATTTGGGTTGAAAAAGCCCTTAACAGGCTCGGGCTAACTACAGCCGAAAGCGAAACAGTTCCCTATATCAGGATAATTACCAGAAATCAAACGTGTTACGAACTTGTATCCGGTAGTTTTATACAAAATGCAGAGTCGTTATATAAACTTGCAGGCTTGCTAAAATCAGCTTTTGACAAGTCTATTTAACATATTTTCTGTAATTATCTATAAATGACCCCAGGTCTTCTATAGAAATTTTCTTGGCAATTATTTTCTTATTCTTGTCTAAAATATATACAAGCGGTGTAGACTGAACATTGTAATAATAATCGAAACGTGAGCTTCTCTGCGGATCCCACCCGTTAATCCAGGGCAGCTTATTTTCCTCAATATACTTAGCCCATTTTTCCTTATCTGCGATAGTGCATACAGCAAAGACCTCCAGACTGTAATCTTTGCGCTTTTCATAAAATGCCTTTAGTTTAGGTGTAACCTCTTTGCAATGACCACAGTTTGGCTCCCAGAAATACAGTATGGTGAAATCTTTCTCAACGTCGTACAGTGAGACAAAAATTCCTTTATATGAATCCATTACTATGTTTTCACCTTTTTTGCCGATAAGATTTGGCTTGATAAGCGCTATTTGCTTGCGAAGATCTTCCTTGAATTCTTTCGTTACCCAGTCAGCCTTTGGAGTAAGGTAAATATCATCAGCGAGCTTTACCATGACGGCATCATGCCCCATAATTTCGCTTTCCCTGAAATGGTTGAACAGATATACTGAAACAAACTGGAACATTTTATAATTGTTTTTGCACTTAAGCATCATCCTGTCAATCTCCCTGTTAATTGTATCGGGAGCCTGAATTACAACGTTAGTAAAGAATGCATTTAGCCTGCCCTGAAGGATGGGTGTTCTGATAAGCCTTTCATCATTAAAGTCAATGTTGTCGAAAAAGTGATTCTTATTATAATTATAGTTTAAAAGATACTTAACGGAATCGGGGTTTGAAACGACAGAAGGAATCTTGAAATCAGGTATTTCAACCGGGAGCATTGCCCTGACGATAACCGAAAGCAGGTTCCCTTTATTGGTATCAGCAACGCTTCGGAGATAAGCTTTCATTTCATTTCCCAGATTTCTTTCCTGTTCTGTAAGTATTTTTACAGAATCCCTGTTCTGCTTGTTCTCCTGTATCCTTTTTGACAGGGCTGCTGCCTGCTGCTGTTTTAAAATCCATTTTCTCTGATAATCCATAAATGCAGTATTCTCTTCAGACCCGGAGAATCGGAGTGTATTGAAAAAATCACTGTAGCTGCACGAAACCATGAATTGCTGGTCCTGGCCCATAAGCATTTCAAAATATTTCCTGCCCGGAAGTACAATCATATAAATTCCCTGTGGTAAGGTCTGTGTTCCTCTGATAATTGCATTACCAGCTTTGTCGAGTTTTACTGTATCATTTATGTACTGCTTGTCTCCAAGGTGATATGCAAGGAAAATGGTCGAATCGCGCAGACCGTTTATGTTCAGGCTAATTTCATATCCGTTTTTTAACTGACTGTATGACAGAGAAGTAACTAAGGATATGAATGCAAGCAAAAATATTTTTCTCATTTAGTAATGATTTATTACGACAAGTACAAAAGTAACTATTGCAAATTCTCTGCCAACTATCGTTAAACGAATGTTAAGAAAATATAGTATATTTGATACTCAACGATTACTGAAAAATGAAAATTTCATTGCTGATACCTGTTTTTAACTATGACATTGCAGCCTTGGTGCACGGTATGAAAAGTGCATTTGGCAAGGTTCCGGAGTTTCACGAAATTATCATAGGCGATGATGGCTCCACGGCTGAATTTAAAGAAAAATACAGGCAGCTGAATGATACTAAAGTACGGTTGATTTTTTCGAATAAGAACATAGGAAGATCGGCAATACGCAACAGGCTAGCGCTTGAAGCCGAAGGTGATTGGTTGCTGTTTATAGATGCCGATTCGATGTTTCCTGGCACGGCCGAAGCTTATATCTCAAAGTTTATTCCATCCATGACTTTAGCTAATGTTATCTGCGGTGGTATACTTTATCGGGATAGTCCTCCCGGAGATCCTGACAAGCTCTTAAGATGGAAATACGGGAAAAAAAATGAACAGATGTCCGTTGCAGAAAGAAATAAATACCCACACGCACGTTTTTCAACCTTCAATGTCCTGATTAACAAAACTATCTTCGAAAAGATTCGCTTCAATGAAGACCTTAAGCAATATGGACATGAAGACACCCTTATGGGATATCAGCTCAAAAAAGCAGGTATTGATATCATACATATCGATAACGGACTTGTGCACGAAGGACTTGAATCGAACAGGGATTATCTGAACAAGACAAAACTTGGACTTGAAAACCTGAGTAAATTGTATGATATAGTTACTGATAAAAAGACCTTCGCTGAGACGGCCAGACTGCTCAGATTATATAATCGCTTAAATGTCATAGGATTAACTGGTGTTTTTTCAGCTTTTTTTATCAGATTCCGCGACAGGGCGGAAATCAGGCTGGATACGGGTGACCAATCGCTCAGGCTGTTCGAATTCTATAAATTTTGCATGTTCTGCACATTCCGCGCAATTCATCTTCGCAAGAAATACCTTTCAGCACCCTGAAAATTTCAAATTGTAAAAAAGAGTTTGAAAATTCATTTTCTGTCACTATGAAAGCTGGTGATTTATGGTGATGTAGTGTTATTCAGGATCAATTATTGTATAATTAAGGAATTACTAATCTTTTTTCTAAGATTATACTTCCTTCAGGTCCCGGAGTGGCCTGAAGAATGAAATCGAACCTGTTGATATCAGTGCAGAGAAAAAAATCTTCAGGTGGCGAAAAATCAATGTTTTCAGGTAGAAAGAATCGTTTTCCGGAAGTGTTCCGGAGGCCGGAAATCCTTTTTCCCCATTGTTTTTCATCTCCGGTCAGGCCTGAGGCGATAATCTCTGCACAAAGCAGGTCTTCTTCTGCTGAAATTACTGCTCTGTATCCCATTGCAACAAGCGAAACATGAGAGGGATTAACCGATTTAATATATCTTACAACTGCTTGTGAATTAACAAGACTTCCCGTCAGTACAATCTCAGCGTTTACAGCATTTATCAGGCCTCTTGTTCCAGCAGTAGTTGTATGAATTATAGTTTTTCCTTTTAAATCAGCTTTTATTATCTCCGATGGACTGTTTCCAAAATCGAATCCATTGATTTTTCTTTCATTTCTTTCACCTACCAGAATGGGAGAATTAAACAGCTTTTTCAAATCAAAAGCTAATTCAGGTTCTGCAGTTGCTACCACTTTTTCAGCACCCCCATTGTAGGCATAGCATTCCACCGAAAAAGCCCTGAATACGTCAATAATAACCGTAACTCCCTTTGCTTTGCGTGCTCCCTCTTCAAATTCAAGTATTTCTATCTTCATACTCTTTAAAAAGGTGAAATTACTACTTTTTTAAGGTTGTCATAACAGACACCTTTACCTATTTTGTATATTTGATTAATTATCTAAGTCAGCACTTTTCTGTTCATTTAAAATAAGAGACAATTATGGAAAATCCGGTTTCGTGGGGGCTTCACCAGTTAAAACGAATCAATGATGCGATCTGGCATACTCCCTTGTCAGAGATTTCACGGGGCCGGACATTTATCATAAAACAACTCAGAATAGTAGTTCTCGCTGCCAGGGGGTTTACAAATGACAAGGCTCAGCTGCGTGCTTCTGCGCTGACTTTTTATTCCCTTTTGTCAGTAATTCCTATTATAGCAATTGCCTTTGCCATAGCCAAGGGTTTCGGACTTGACGTAAATCTGGAACAATTAATAAGTAAAGAGTTTCAGTCGCATCAGGAGGTTCTGAGCTGGCTGCTGACGAATTCAAGGAATGCTATTCAGGCAACCAGGGGCGGATATATCGCCGGGGTTGGAATGATTATACTTTTCTATTCTGTAATGTCGTTGCTTCATCATATTGAGAATTCCTTCAACCACATCTGGCAGATAAAATCCTCACGTCCGTGGTACAGGAAGTTTACCGACTACCTTACAATCATGCTAATAGCGCCTGTCTTCATTATTCTTTCGGGTAGCATTACCGGTTTTGTAAGTATAGGACTGGAAGATTTCATGAGCAAGGCGCCTATACTGGCTTTTTTTAAGCCCATAATCAGCACTCTTATCAGATTTGCACCATACTTTCTGAGCTGGATTATCATGACTATCATGTTCATAATTATGCCAAACACAAAGGTGAAATTCACTCCTGCACTGATTTCAGGAATTATAACCGGGACCATAATTCAGATAATTCAGCTATTTTATTGGGATCTGCAACTTGGCATTACTAAACTAAGTGCAATCTATGGGAGCTTTGCGGCATTTCCTTTGCTGGTAATCTGGCTTCAGGCTACCTGGACAACGGTATTGCTCGGGGCGGAACTTTCGTTCGCCAATCAGAATGTCTCCAGGTATGAGTTTGAATCTGAGGCATTGAATATAAGTAACTATCAGAAACGCGCCCTTATTTTGCTTATAATGCAGATAGTCATTAGAAATTTCTCTGCAGGCTCGAACCCCATAAGTGCGGAATTTATTGCTTCAAATCTTAAGGTACCTGTCCGGGTTGTTCGGGAAATACTTCAGGAACTCAGTAGTGTGCGGCTTATATCGGAGATTCATGTTAACGAGCAGAAGGAGCAGTTGTACCAGCCGGCAATGGATATCAATAAGCTGACAATAAGTTATGTGTTCTCAAAGCTCGACAGGAAGGGAATCGATCATTTTATGGGAAGTAAAAACAAGGATTATGATAAAGTTATTACAATTCTGGACAAATTTGACCGGATGGCGGCCAAATCTGATTCAAATATGTTGATTAAAGACCTATAATTAGCTTTGTTTATCATTAATTGTTCCTTTTGCATGGAAAGGACTCTCTTCCACAAATTTAATGAAATCGGCAAATGATCTCCATTTGTAGAAGAAGAAATGTGAAAGCGGCAGAATGATGTGTTTTGTGTTTTCTGTCTTGTTCCAGTAACTTATCTGGTTACAGGCAGCAAAGATATTATCTTTTTCGCCTGACACTGCATAATCCCATCTGAAACCAGGTTCCTTCTGTTCCATTATCCTGTTATAGAGCCAGCGAAGCTCATCATTGAGCGACTTTAAGGTCCTTTGAAAAACAATATCCGTGTTGACTTCAATTTTTTTTATGCTGCCAAACATACGAAGATAAAATCTTTCGATGTTTTCTTCAGTAATGTTGTCAAGTGCTGTTTCAAATACACTCAGAGGTATACCATAATGGTCATCGGCGGGTATGGGTGTGCCGTTAACAGCAATAGTCAAATCCGGTATTATATTTATTCTGGGTGCAAGATATTCTGCAGCCCAGACACCCAGCGACCATGCAATCAGGGTGATTTTGTCATACTTTTTCGTTTCTGGTATTACAAGTGCCTCATCAGCAGAGTAGTTATAGAACAAGATAAAATCAAATTCATCATTGCATAATGGGGCAAAGACGTTTTCATCTGTGCCCCAACCTCCGTAAACTACAACCAGTTCAGTGTTCTTGTCCCTTCTTCTGATATAGGTTTTCATTATCCGAAATACCGTTTTGGTGTGAAGTTAACATCCTTTTAGGGATGAATAGATCAAAGATAGTAAATTTTCAATGTCGAAAATTTAAATGGGATCGTTTTGACAGGCATCTGTCAGATTTCTGCTCATTAAAAGGAGAAGGGCGGTTGTGATAATCAGGATGCCGGTTTTATTCGTGAGATAATCCGGTATCTCCTGACTGATTATAGAAAGGAACCATGGCAAGCTGGCGCTATCCAAAAGTCCCAGAGTGAAAGTCAATGTCTGCAATACCTCCTGGAAAATTCACAACCTGCCCTTGCTCTTTTTATCTTAAAATCAATAGTATAAGCTACTATCAAATTTAGAAAAAAAATTGAAACTAACAAAAAAAACTTTATTTATTTAGCCCTTATCTTAATAAAGATTAAAGAATTAATACTTATTTTTGAATAGAAGTGAATTAAATATCATTCTGATTATGGTTGCTGAACTTGAACGGATAAACTACGATGATGGCGGTGGGTTCATGGCAGGTTTTATTACCGGAACTGGTGACCTGTGGCATTTTCATCCAGAATATGAGCTTGTTTTGAACACAAAAGGGAGTGGTACCCGAATCATTGGCGACAATGCACAGTTGTTTGACCAATATGATATGGTTTTTGTTGCGGGTAACATACCTCATTGCTGGAATTATATTAAGAATGGCGATTCAGCGAAGGAGAAACATGGAATAATGGTTCATTTCAAATTAAAATCAATGGGAGAGCAATTCCTTTCCCAATATGAAATGCACTCGTTTAAAGAGCTCCTTATTGAATCGGAGCGGGGTCTGGCCTTCTCGGTCGATGATGCAATGAAAGCCGAAAATTTCCTCTTGAAAATGATAAACGATAAGGGGATTGACAAAATGATTGACTTTTTAAATGTGATTAAGATCTTATGCTCTGCTGAAAAAAGAAGCTACCTCTGTTCGGAGAATTATAAACTGGCGTTTGACGAAAAGGGAAATAAGAAAATGTCGGATGTCTATACCTATATAAGAGAAAACTATTTCAAACCTATCTCAATAAAAAGAATATCCAAGGTTGCAAAGATGAATCCTCATACCTTTAGCAAGTATTTCAAAAAAAATAGCGGGGCAGGATTCATAGAATATCTGAACAGGGTAAGAACAAATAAAGCCTGTTATCTGCTTCGCGAGACAACTTATCATGTTAAGGATATTTCCGTGGAATGTGGCTTCGGCAGCATCTCCAATTTCAACAAACAGTTCAGGAAGTCTGAGGGAGTTTCGCCCGGATACTACAGAACCCAGTTCAATTAAGACAAGCTGATCTATTTAACACATATAAATTAATTAATTGCTGTAATTATGGCTATGACGCTACTTGAGAAAATTCTTGCTGTCCATTCCGGGTCAGAGGAGGTCCACCCCGGCGAAATTGTTGATATTTTCATCGATTGCAGGGCTGCACGCGATTTTGGCGGTGCGAATGTTATCAAAAACTTAAAAGATTTCGGATTAAGTGTTGAAGATCCTTCAAGAACTCTTTTTACTTTCGATTGCAATCCTACAGGTTCGGATCAGAAATATGCAGTAAACCAGCATCTGTGCAGGTTATTTGCACGGGAAAACGGGATAAAGGTTTATGATATTGATTCAGGTATCGGAACTCATCTGCTTATTGAGGAGGGATATGTTTTCCCCGGGACAACAGCAGTATCTACCGATTCGCATGCAAATATTCTTGGAGCCGTTGGCGCCTTCGGCCAGGGGATGGGAGATATGGATATCGCCGCTGCCTGGGCAAACGGCAAAGTATGGTTCAAAGTACCTCCGTCAGTAAGAATAAATCTGGAAGGCAAAATCCCACATGGAGTAAGTGCAAAAGATATTATCCTTAACCTTCTTAAAATTTTCGGGGCAAATTCTCTTCTTGGGTACTCGATTGAAATGTATGGTGAAGCGGTTGATCTTCTCCGGCTTGACGACAGAATAACCATATCATCAATGGCAACTGAAATGGGAGCTATTATTATTCTTTTTCCTCCATCAACCGAGGTAATTGAATACTGCACTCTGCATGCCGGTAAAAAATTCGATGTATTGTATGCGGATAAAAATGCTCATTACGAAAAAATATTCGATATAAATTCGAGTGAATTCAGGCAAATGGTTTCCCTCCCCGGGGAACCCCATAATACTGTGAATGTGGATACTGTAGCGGGAATGAAAATCGACTCCGCATTTATCGGCAGTTGCACCAACGGGCGAATGTCCGATATGCTGAAGGTAGCATCCATTCTTAAAAACAGAAAAGTGGCTCCAGGCGTAGTTCTGAAAATTGTTCCTGCAACTGACGAAATCTGGAAACAGTGCCTTGAACAAGGGCTGATAGAGATTTTCAAAAGTGCAGGGGCCCTGGTATCGAATGCCGGATGCGCGGGTTGTGCCGCGGGCCAGGTGGGCCAGAACGGCCCCGGAGAGATTACCGTTAGTACTGGTAACAGGAATTTCCCCGGTAAGCAGGGCAAGGGAAGTGTATATCTTACATCACCTGAAGTTGTCGCTGCTTCAGCAATTGCCGGCTATATTACAACCCCTGAAAGTATTCCGGATAAGCCGGCTCTCTTCAAAATTCCGGAAAAAATTTCTTCTTCAAAAGAAAAGAGTAATGCGAAACCGGCAGCTCTGAATAAAAGTGATGTTATTGAAGGAAGAATATGGCTCATCAAAAAAGATAATATCGATACAGACATGATCTTTCACAACAAGTATCTGTCAATTACCGATATTAAGGAAATGGGTCAATACACATTTGATAACCTGAATGGATTTGAAGACTTTTCGAAAAAGGCAAAACCCGGAGATATAATCATTTCAGGAAAGAACTTCGGATGCGGCAGCTCGCGCCAACAGGCGGTTGACTGCTTCTCTTCGCTGGGGATAACAGCAATAGTTGCAGAATCCTTCGGAGCTATTTACGAAAGAAATGCAATCAATGCTGCATTTCCGATAGTAACCTGCCCTGATCTGTCAGGCATGGATCTTTCCGACGGAGACATTATAAGAATAAGTCTGAAAACCGGGACAATTGAAAATATGCGGAATAATCAAACATTCAGTGCAGAACCTTTTTCTGAAGTCCAGTATACTGTTTATCAGAATGGAGGATTGCTTTCACTTGTATAATGCTTTACCTTTTTTAAAATTAGTAATGTTTCAAACAAAACATTTTAGAAGATAAACAAATTGTATTGCTTATGAATCCACTGACATTTGCCGAAAAGATATTCAAAGCTCCTGCGGGAACTATTGTTTTTGCTCGTCCTGATATTATTCTGACACACGACAACACGTCAAGTATTTTCAAGACCTTCCAGAAAATGGGTGGCGTTAAGGTCGCTGATCCCAATCAGCTTCTGGTGGTCCTCGATCATAATGCACCGCCTTCCGACGCCAAAATGGCAACCCAATACCAGGAGATAAGGGATATTGTCTCTAATCAGGGTGTGGATAAGTTTTACGATGCAGGAAGGGGGATCTGCCATCAGATGATGTCGAATCATGCACTGCCTGGGATGCTGATCGTAGGAAGCGACAGCCATACCTCAACAGCGGGCGCTTTTAATGCCCTTGCAGCCGGGATCGACAGAACCGAATCAGCAGGGATCTGGAAAAGAGGGGAGACCTGGTTCAGGGTTCCTGAATCGATTAAAATAAACCTTACAGGCAAACTCAGGGAAATGGTTTCAGCAAAAGATCTGGCTCTCTGGATAATCGGAATGATCGGATCGGACGGTGCAAATTACATGTCGGTCGAATTTCATGGAAGCGGCGTCGCAACCCTTTGCATTTCCGACAGGATGACATTGGCCAATTTAGCTTCGGAGATGGGCGCTAAAAATGCCGTTTTTCCGGCTGATGATATCCTTTATGAGTTCTTAAATGTGAAGTCTGAAGGAGTTTGGGCTGATGACGATGCAAAATATTTCAGGGAGATCTCCATTCATCTCGATGACATCTTTCCTGTGGTTGCAGCACCCCATAATGTAGATAATGTGAAGTCGGTACCGGAAACCGCAGGGACAGAGGTTCAGGAGGGGCTTATCGGTACCTGTACAAATGGAAGGATCGAAGACCTCAGAATAGCCGCCGCCATATTGAAAGGCAACAGGATAAAAAAGGGATTTCAACTGAATATTATTCCCGCCTCCGGAAAGATCTTTCTAAAGGCGATCGACGAGGGCATAATATCAGCTTTTATTGAAGCTGGTGCAAACCTTCTCTCTCCTTCATGCGGAGCCTGTCTGGGAACAGGGCAGGGCATACCCGCAAGCGGACATACAGTGATCTCGACCGCTAACCGAAACTTTTCCGGAAGAATGGGAAACAAGGATGCCAAAATCTACCTCGCGTCTCCTGCTACAGTAGCAGCCTCTGCCTTAACAGGAGTTATAACCGACCCGCGTTCCTTGCCAGGCAGCGAAAAATACCCGTATCTGGCACCTCAGAGCAGGACTTTTGAAATAACAGCAAGTGAAAACAGGAAGATGGGATCGGTCTGGAACTACAGTGATGTGGATAATCTGAACACTGATCAGATGTTTGCAGGCAAACATACTTACAATGTTCTCAGCAGTGATCCTGCGGCTATTATGCCACTTTTATTCGAAGATTTCGATCCTAATTTCTGTAAAAATGTTGAAAAGGATGATATAATTGTTGCAGGAGATAATTTCGGCTGCGGCAGTTCACGGGAGCACCCTTCGGTCGGTCTTGCCTATGCCGGGATAAAGGCGATTATCGTTAAATCGGTCAACAGGATCTTTTACCGTTCATCGATCAACCAGGGACTTTTGCTCATCGTAAGTCCGGATGCTGTTGACGCGTATATGCCTGGCGATAATGTGGATGTAAGTTTTGATAAGGGAATTATCACAATCGGAACATTGACTTTTGCCTTTGCACCCCTTCCTGAAAAGCTCCGGCAGATAATTGAGATGAAAGGACTTGTAAACTATATGAAGTCTATTTAAGTTCGGAGTGACTGGAGTTTGGAGTGTCTATAGTTGGGCTAATTGAATTAACTTTAGACACTTTAGACACTTTAGTCACTCCAAACTTCAAAATCCGGTTGCAATTATTGAAATAAATACTACTTTTGCACGCGAATCAGGTTCCGTAGCTCAGTTGGATAGAGCAACAGCCTTCTAAGCTGTGGGTCCCGCGTTCGAGTCGCGGCGGAATCACTCAAATTATTGAGAGATCAGATGAATATTCTGATCTCTTTTTTTATGCCTGATTATAATTATTGTTGCAAAGCCGTGGGTAAAAGAATCCGAATCCGGGAAACTACAGAATTGCTGGCAAAAAGAGTATCTATTGCGAGTTAGTTTTTCATTTCTTTATAAATCTGAACGTCTGGCTGTTTCCTGATCTTATTATTTTTATGAGATAAAAACCTGTTTCAACACCGGATACATCGACCTGCATAACTCCGGTGTTTTCAGTCTCCACGACCTTAATGACAGAACCTGTCATCGTCAGGATTTCTATTCGCTCGAAATCTTCGATGTGATCAGGATCGGTGATGAATAGGACATTTTCTGCCGGGTTCGGATGCAACCGGACTGAACCGGCACTTTCATTACCGCTTCCAGTCGCAAAGTCGGTTTCAAGTTGAATGTTCATGGTGCTGTTATCATCACTGTTTGATGTGATAGTTAATATTCCTGATTCATCAAAACCTGGCGAAGTGTAAGAAACTAGTAA
Source organism: uncultured Bacteroidota bacterium (assembly GCA_903844815.1). Taxonomy (GTDB): domain Bacteria; phylum Bacteroidota; class Bacteroidia; order Bacteroidales; family VadinHA17; genus LD21. The sequence goes on from CAIMVD010000261.1 coordinate 39,812, forward strand.
TTCAAGTACCTTATTTTTTTTCAGATGCAACGGAAAAGTCAATTCCTGGATTTTGAATCCTGGATTATTCAATTTAATTGAGCTGACTACCAGGTCTCTTTCGCCTGAATTTGAAAGAGTTAATTTTCTTACCTGTGTTTTGCCCGGGATAATATCAAATGAAATAATGTCAGTTGAAGCAGTAAGTTTTTGGTAGGAGTTTAACCGGTCAATTGCGCGTCTGATATTTGGATTTTCTTTAATAAGGTCCCAGATAAACCCGTCTTTAATGTTTTGCAGGGTAATAGCGATAGGTCCTGCATCGATTGCAAATGAAGGCCTCTGAATCCATGAACCGGTTTTCCGGAGAACATCAGGGGAAAGTTCATTAACCTCCGAAATGTCAGGATGTAACGCATCAGGCAGTCCAAACCTGTTATGCAATACAGATTGATTATAAATCTGCCATAAATTTTGTAAAGCTTCAGTTTTTACTTCAGGATAGGCAAGTGAAGAAACAATAGGATATATTGCTATAGTTCCGTCTTCTTCCGCGGAACCTGCTGCAATAACAGGGCTGCCATATGCATGATACTTGTCGGAAGGACCCTCGCAGGCTGAAAGACCAAAAAAACCCATTTTGTAGGACTTGTATATATCCTGGTTTGCAGTGCAATAACTAACTGTCTGGGCTATTGCATTCTGGCTATTTCCGAACCAGTCAGTTTTTGCAATAGGAGCTTCCTGTGTAGGATAGAACAAATTAAAAAACTGGTATGTAAAAAGACTCCCGGGATAAGATATTATCGTTCCGTTGATATTCTGCTTATAGTTAAGGCTGTCCCAGACACTGACATCAACAGGGTGGGCAACAGATGCAATTGCAGAAAGCATGCATAACAGGTATTCATCTGAATAATAATCGGCCAGTAACTTCGAGCCGTCGGATTTATTGCAATAGAAGCCACCTCCCGAAGCAGGGATTGAATAAAGGTTATCTGCAGCCGGTTTCCATCCAAGATAGAACTGCCGGGTTTCGGTGTCAAGTAAAAAATCCCATTCAACCTGGTCAAAAACCTTCTGACACAGAGTATTGATTTCAGTATCCGATGCAAAATATGATTGTATTGCATAGAGCCCGGAAAGAAGCAGGCCTGTGTCAATATATGAAAGTTCAACCGTGTTTGCTGATTCATCCACTTCAGTTTCAGGATAATCAAAATTTATCTTCCGAAAACCATCAGGCCCTAGAAAATGATAGAAAAAACCTTTGTAACCAATTTTCCCAGTACTTTGATTGCCAAAATCATCGATGTTGGTGAGCCTTTTAAGTATGCTTAGTGTTCTTTCCCTCACCCAGGACTCTGATACCCAGCCATTTTTCAATCCTGTAAGCCAGGCAGTAAATGCAAAACCCTGTCCGCCAATGCTATACAAATCGGGAAAACTCGACCTGTCCTGGACAAAACCCAGATTCCCGGGCCTTTTTCCAACATAATCAACGAAATATTGCAACGCACGAAACTGAATAAGTTCCATTAACGCTTCATCGGTTAAGGGAGCATTATAAGGTTGATCCGTCTCAAAGCTTATTCTTTTGATTAGTAAACCACCCTTGTCCGGATTGGAAATATTGTTGGCTAGATGGCGTTTTTCGATAATAAGAGAAAGGATCTTAGCTTGAAGGTAATTGATTGAACCTGTCTTCTCAAGTCTGTAATCCCAGCTGATTATGTTTTCACCGGGAGCAAGAACGAAATATTTATATATCCTGTTATCAGATATGTCGCTTATTTCAAGTTTTATAGTTACATTTTCATTCAGCAGATTAGATACGGATAGCCATAATTTTCTGGCAGTTTTTGCTCCATAGGGTGAAATTATGTTGTCACCTTCAATGTTATCCAGGTTAAGATAATAATCGTTCCATACAATAGTCTCTATATCAATTCCTTTATAAGTAACCTTGCTGTCAGTAAGCCCAAACAGTGAAAAAAACGGCCTGTGTAAGCTATTTCCAGGTTCCTGAAATCCCAGTTAAATGCAAGTCCCCCATTTCCCAATGTACTTATTCCATATAAGGTATGGTCATCGCTGTCGCTGTTTAAATCACCGCTATTGCCATTGAAATCATTGAATCCCATATCATTTTTTGTCACAATGTCTGACCAGTCTTCCAGAATTATCAGGCTGTTGTCTGATGGCACGTTAGGCAGACCTCTTCCTGACAAGGGTAACGAAACAGAAGGTGACAGAGCATCATTGGAGTGGAGGACAAGCATGCTGTTCGATAATCCCGGCGTCAGCGGATTATACTCAACAGGCAGACTAAGCATTGTTCCGCACGATATAGAGTAGGGTACAGCTAATTGAGCATGGAAAGGTGCAGTTATAAGTAAATTATTTATGATCAGGGGAGTCTCTCCATTATTTGCAATTACCAGATTTGAATAGCTGCTTGTGCCGACAGTATGCCCACCAAAATCAATTGCTGATGGAGTTACTTTTAAGCCAGCAGGAATAAGGGTGCTTATTTCAATGATTTCTTCCTGGAATTGATCCCAGTCACCAGTCTCAAGCGGTGTTTTTTGAACAACAAGACTGTTACCATAAAATATCCTGAAATCTGAATGATTAAAAGGGGTATTGTTACTATATCGGATTTTCAGGAATTTAGTACCGCAGTTTATTGGTACGTTGAATAAAGCCTCAGCATCAGCAAGCTCCCCCAAATGAAGGGTTTGTTTAGAAGGATTAGCTGAATTACTTCTAAAAGGAATTGAATTCGAGCCACTTACGGTCGCTTCAAGTCCATAGGCGCTGAAATAACGATTTGAGTCAAAAGAATCTTTATTTGAACTCAATTCAACCTTGTCGATCTCAAGGCATCCGTATGTATTATGCAGCGCTACAATACGAAGTTCGGCTGTTTGTCCTGATAATGAACTATTTACTAATAGCAGAACTATCAAATAAATAACAGACTTTTTCATTCTGACTGATAAATTAGTTGAGGTCGCGGCAACTCTAATATTATCTTAAGCTTAAATTTAGGTTTTTTAAATTATTTCTCATGTGATTTTTCTGAAAATATATTCAAAAAGTATTATGCTTCCTTTGTCGTCGAAACTCATTTCAGGCAGCCATTGGAAAATGCGGCTGTGGTCTTCGGGGTCTGGTCCTGATCCCAAACGACTATTGGGAATCAAAAATAAGTGCCAGCGTTCGAGTCGTGTTTGCTTTATTTAAATATAAATAATTTCGTTTGCGCCCTGTCGAGATATATGGGCAGCTTGTTATTCCCCATAATAAGCTTTATTCCGGACCAGAATTCAACTATTTCTTTTGATTTTGACTGAACAGAGCTGACAGGCAGGTTCAGTGTTGTTTGAACCGACTGATCTGCAGTGTGGTTTATGCCCTCTTCAAGGTTGCCTGCCATTACCCGGTAGCTTCCATCATTCTGTTGCCACACCGCCAGATTTATTGGCCGATATTGTCCAATATTGTCAGTAAAGATGTTGCCGGTATTTTTCATTGTAAGATTTATCAGTCTTGCCGTAAGTACATATGGAGAAGGGCTCCCTAATATCTGATCGAGAGATCCTCCATATTTGCCGGAAACATTTTTGAGATTCATGGAGAATTCCGGAGCATTCCAGTAAACCAGGTGTTTCCCACCCGTTTCGTTATAAATCAGAAATGGGGAGGAATTTACAGAGTAAACTGTTTCAATCCCCTTTACAGTTTTAATTTTAGTAAAAGGCTGAAATAGCGGAAAAGTATTTGGAATCCCATCGTAAATACCATCAGTTTTATAATCAGTTGTCCCAATGTATTTTATATCAGTAATTGTTGTATCGTCAGTTGAAATTCCAATGATATCGGAAATATCCTTATCCAGTCCGCCCGCCGGGGATGCAAAAACAGCTACGGGTTTGCCTGAAATCAATGTCCGGCAGATATTGTCTTTTTCCCTGGCTTTTAAATGGACAGGTGTCTGAAATATAAACATATCACTTTCAATTTCAGGAAGATATTCGGATCTTGTTATTGAAAGTATCGGAACCGACCATTTTATAAGTGTTCCTGCCTGTTCATCGATCCATTCACCAATACTCTGATCTGGTTTGTTTTCTGATTGCCATTCCATTGCGCTGCGGCAATAAACAAGAGTTGGGCCGAATATCTTTTTTGTCTCTTTTGCATCAGCAATAGCTGCATTTGATGTTTCTGTGAGAAACTTTACATCTTCCTCCGAAAGAAGTTTTTTGCCCTTGTTGCACCATGAGATATAATTGCCGGACGGCATTTTTAAACCATCAGGCTTTTTTACAGCTGCATGACTGTATGCCCATATTCCCCATCTAAGGCGGTCTTTTGCATTGTGTATTATGTCCCAGGACTCCCATGCATCATAAGTTTCAGTCAGGAAATAATGGTGTACACGGGTGTCAGCCAGCACTGCTGCATGTCCAAGCATATAGCATAACTGGTAGGTCCAGCCCAGGATCGGGTTATTCCAGAAAGTCTCGGGTCGCTGAGCGACTTCGTTCCAGGCACCGGCCCAGGTCTGATCAATCCAGCCATCGAGAAAACCCTCCTTTGCTATTGCCTCAAGGTCAAAACAATTGACCCGCCAGTCAGCCACAGCACTTGCTGCATTAGAGTACCCGATAACCAATGCAGCGGGATTGGAGATTTTGGTCTGTCGCACCAGATCAGCCGTTGCCTCGCTCCAGCGTTTTGTTTTTTCCGGATCGGCAGGAGCAGTTTTTCCATAAGGTCCGGTACGATTATAAATTCCCACGCCCAAATAACTGTCCCTGAAAACGATAGCATCCAGGTCCAGCGCTTTTGACAGGCTTCCCCACTGTTTCCCGAAGAATTCAGTAAAGGGTGTACTTTCAGGAATCCCGGCAGGGTAGGCTCCATACTTTTTTTTATCCGCCGAAAGAAGGGCTATAAGATTGGGCGCATTATTCAGGTATGCATTTTTATGTGTTACTCCAAATATGCTCTTATCTCCGTCATAAATACTTTCAAAGCCGAGGACAAAGGTTCCGACTCTTATATCTTTAAATCCATACTTTTTTTCAGCTACTTTTTTTATGAGGGCTGATAATTTTCTCAGATCTGCATAAGTCCATGGCTCGTAATTTATTGCCTCCTCCGGATCTGCAGTTGCAAACCTGTCTTTCCAGAGCCGAATCTTGTCAACCGAATTTCCGGCGAATTGTCCCTCATCTTTAAACCACGGATACTTTTTCATGCTTTTTGGCAACTGCATGGTTTCATTAAGGTCTCCATGCCATTCAAGTACGTAATCACTTATCCACCCGACATTAAGAATAACCCCCCGCCATCCGTCAACGCCTTCAAGCAGCGGATTAAACCGCTCCCAAAACTGGTTTACAGATCTCTCCATATCCTTATGTTCGAACCAGTAGAGATCAATTTCAAGCCACCTGTCAGTTTTAACGGGTACTGATGCTTCGCTTATTAATGTTAGCATAAAAAATGATAAAAAAAGAATTGCAATCCTTTTTAACCAGCTCCCTTGATCCTTATTGTAAATTCTATTTGCCATAATCCGCTACTTAAATTGGGTAAAAAGAAAAATATTGAAAAGAATTGCAAAAACGTTTTTTCACTGAATGGATATCTGCAAGATAGTAAAAGTAGAGAGGGGCAGATACGTTTTTAAACTCTTTTGTCCATGAAAAAACAATCAGGCCTGGCCTGAAGGTGCAATTTCCGGCAGTCTCATTTATTTGGGTTTCAAATTTTCAGTGTGAGTTATAGTCTGAAGAAGCTATTATTGAAAAAATTCTGATATTGTACTTTATATGACATAAAAACAACCCGATGAAAAAATCTGCAGTTGCTTTATTCCTGATCTTCTGGTTTTCTCATATTCCGGCTTATTGTCAGTCAACAATTACTCCTGATGCTATTGAAAACCGGAATTTCAACCCTTCGGCTTTGCTTTGGTATAAATCGCCTGCGTCGGTATGGGAGGAAGCGCTGCCTGTAGGAAATGGCCGGCTTGGGGCAATGGTCTTCGGAAAAAACGGGGAGGAACGGATACAGTTGAACGAGGATACTTACTGGTCGGGCGGACCGTATTCAACCGTGGTAAAGGGAGGCAATAAAGTATTACCAGAAATACAGAAGAGCATTTTTGAGGGCAATCCTCTTAAAGCCCATAAACTCTTTGGAAGATATATGATGGGATATCCTGTGGAACAGCAAAAATATCAGGCCTTTGCAAATCTTATTCTCTCTTTTAAAAATGAAAAAGATGTCACAGATTATAAACGGTGGCTTGATCTTGAAACAGGAATAGTTTCAGTTCAATATAAAGTAAATGGAGTTACTTATAAGCGAGATGTTTTTTCCTCAGCGCCCGATCAGACTATTGCTGTAAGGCTGACAGCCGACAGACCGGGGAGCATTTCTTTCACGGCTGAACTGAGAGGCGAAAGAAATGGTTCCATGTCGAATTATGCCACTGATTATTTCAGGATGGACGGGGCAGGAGCCAATGGACTGGTCCTTACAGGGAAGTCGGCTGACTATATGGGTATTGAAGGGAAGGTTAAGTATGAAGCCAGATTAAAAGCTCTGCCCGAAGGCGGTACCATGAAGGTCGATGATATTGACCTTATTATTGAAAATTCTGATGCAGTCACACTCTATTTTGTAGCGGCAACCAATTTTTTAAATTATAAAGATGTAAGCGGAGACTATCATTTAAAAGCTGAAAACTATTTAAAAGGGATTGAGGATAAATCATATACAAGCATACGAGATGCTGCGGTCAAGGATTATAAGTCACTCTTCGACAGAGTGGATTTGACTCTTCCATCAACCCAAAATTCCTTCCTCCCGACAGACGAAAGATTAAAAAAGTTTCCTGCTGAATCGGATCCGCAACTGGCTTCACTATGCTATCAGTTCGGACGCTATCTTCTAATCTCTTCATCAAGGCCAGGCACTCAGCCTGCCAATCTGCAGGGTATCTGGAATAAGGATATGAACCCCTCATGGGATTCAAAATATACAACAAACATAAACACCGAAATGAACTATTGGTCTGCTGAGAGCGCCAATCTTTCCGAATTGACACAACCACTGGTTCAGATGGTAAAGGAGCTTACCGACCAGGGCAGCCAGGTTGCAAAGGAACACTATGGCGCACAAGGCTGGGTATTTCATCAGAATACAGATATCTGGAGAGTTGCGGCGCCTATGGATGGCCCCACCTGGGGAACATTTACAGTAGGAGGAGCCTGGCTGACGACCCACCTTTGGGAACATTACCTCTATACTTTGAATGAAGAGTTTCTGAAAGATGTTTATCCCGTCATGAAAGGATCTGTCGCGTTCTTTATGGATTTTCTGGTTGAGCATCCTAATGGCAAATGGCTGATAACAAATCCTTCGACATCACCGGAAAATCCTCCCAAAGGGCCTGGTTATAAATACTTTTTTGATGAAGTTACCTCGATGTACTATTTCACTACTATCTGTGCCGGATCATCGATTGATATGGAAATACTTACAGATTTATTCGGATATTACACTGAAGCATCAAAGATACTGGGAGTTGATCAGGATTTTGCAGCCAGGGTTGCCAAAGTCAGGGCCCGTCTTGTTCCCCCACAGATCGGTTCCGACGGGTCCCTTCAGGAGTGGGCCGATGATTTGGCACAGATGGAGGAGAAACACAGACATTTTTCGCATTTATACGGACTTTATCCGGGTAATGTCATCTCTGCAAAAAGAACTCCTGAGTTGGTTGATCCCGTAAAAAAAGTTCTTGAACAAAGGGGCGACGACGGTGCAGGGTTCTCACGAGCCTGGAAGATGAGCCTGTGGGCCCGACTATATGATGGCAACAGGGCATATAAAATATTCAAGGGGTATATCAAAGATCAGTGCTATCCTTCACTCTTTGCAAAATGTTTTACTCCTCTTCAGGTCGATGCCAGCCTTGGAGTATCTGCCGGGGTGACGGAAATGCTTATTCAATCCCATGAGGGGGTTATAGATCTCTTACCCGCTCTTCCTGACGAATGGACTGATGGATCATTTAACGGAGTTTGTGCCAGGGGAGCTTTCGAGCTCAGGTTCAGCTGGAAATCGAAAGCGCTTACTTCAGTCGAAATAATGTCAAAAGCAGGCCACCCCTGCAGGTTAAATGCAGGTAACCTTAACAATGTTACAACAAACGGGAAAAAAGTAAAAATTTCAAAATATTCCGACGGTTCAATAGAATTTGATACACAACCCGGAGAAATATATACCATCCGTAAACTCTTGAAAAGTTCTGGAAATTAAACCTTATTCCATAAGGGAAATGATATACTTTTATAAAGTTATAACGATTATCATTATTAAGCATCAGATTCATTGCGATAAAACCAGACAGTTTTCATAAAATTATGAAGCCAGGCATTTTCAACGATGTAATAGGGCCGGTAATGAGGGGCCCTTCAAGCTCACATACTGCGGCGTCGCATCGTATAGGGACAATTATCAGGCAGGTATGCTCTTCAGAATACGGGAACGTTCTTGTTGAATTTGACAGAAACGGATCTCTTGCCACAACCTATGAAGGACAGGGATCGTCAATGGGTCTTATCTGCGGCCTTCTGGGGCTCAGCATCCTTGATCCGTCGGTGGTCAGTTATAAACGTATTGCCGAAGAGCGTGGACTCAATATTCAATTTCAGATCACTGATTTTGATGCCTCTCATCCCAATACGTATAAGATATCTGTCGGGAACGAGAATAATGAGAATTTTCAGTTCCTCGCTGTTTCAACCGGGGGAGGAATGATAGTAGTAAAGAACATAAATGGTTTTGAAGTTACTATTAACGGAGATTATTTTGAGACACTTATATATTTCAAAGCTGAAACATCCGGTACAATTGGCGAATTGTTCGAAAAGCTCAGGTCCGGAACAGCTCATTCAGAAATCATTCTTTTGCAGAAGGATGAGAACCACTTCCTTATTAATATTAAATCGAGAAATTCAATAATTTCCATCGTCAGGGATATTACCGGCACTTACGAAAAAATTGGATGGATAAAGCAGATTGAGCCTGTAATGCCGATAATTGGAGGAGCAGAGGAAAATCTTCCTTTTTCGGGCATTCCGGAGATGCTCGCAATGGCAGACAATAAAGGGTATGATCTTGCTGAGCTTGCCATTCTTTATGAGAGCACCCTGGCCGGTATCGATTCAGGGTTTGTGATCTCAATGATGAGGGACATTGTTCTTCGGATAGAGGAATCTATTCATGAAGGATTAAAAGGCACTTCATACTCCGACAGGATCCTTGGTCACCAGTCTCACCTGATCCTCGAAGCTGAAAAGACGGGTAAGATAATTCATTCTCCGCAGAACACTATAATTGCTTATGTTTCTGCTTTAATGGAAGTAAAAAGTTCTATGGGAGTTATTGTTGCAGCTCCTACCGCCGGTTCAGCAGGTGTTTTGGGTGGAGCAGTATTCGGAGCTGCTGCCGGATTAAGAAAAGATACTGAATCCATTGTCAAGGCCTTTTTTGCCGCAGGACTGATTGGCGTTTTTATTGCAGAAAAATACACTTTCGCGGCCGAGGAAGGCGGATGTCAGGTTGAGTGTGGCGCTGCATCGGGAATGGCTGCAGCAGCCCTGGTCCAGCTTATGGGTGGTACAGCCAGACAGGCGATAAATGCATCTTCCATGGCTTTGCAGAATGTTCTCGGAATGGTTTGTGATCCGGTGGCTGACCGTGTTGAGGTTCCGTGCCTTGGGAAAAATATTCTCGGCGCCACCAATGCTCTTAGCTCGGCAAATATGAGCATTGCTGGTTTTGACCCCGTCATTCCACTTGAGGAGGTTATTGATGCAATGAAATCTGTCGGGAAAAGTATGCCATCATCGCTGCGATGCACCGGTCTCGGAGGCTTATCCGTCACACCTACTTCATTAAGGCTTCATACCGAGCTTAAAACGAACTCCGGATCATAATTAAAGTCGTGCATTTCACCGGCAAATTATCAGGGCAGGAGAGGAGCAAACAGATGATGGAAGACGATAAGATTACTACAGCAAGTTTGAAAATTAAAAATCAGGTATTGATGAATTTTTTTGACAGTAAAATCATAGCCGATATTGCCTCTATTTCAGAATGGGTCGATGCGATGGAATTGGCTCTGAAAACCAGCACAACAGGGAAATTTGTTATGCCGAAGAGGATGCACCTGGACCATGGTGAAGATACCTTCCTGCTGATGCCATGTATTACGGAGGAATACTGGGCTACCAAACTTGTCTCTTTTTGTCCGGGAAACAAGGAACATGGCAGGCCATCAATTTATGGAACAGTTATCCTGAATAGTGCAAAAACCGGCGAGCCGCTGGCGATAATGGATGGAGCGATCATAACTGCTATGCGCACAGCTGCAATAACAGCAGCGGGTATAAAATATCTTTCGCCACCTGACAGTCATACCCTTGGGATAATTGGCACGGGAGCACAGGGGTTCTATCAGGCGCTATTCGCTTGCTCAGTTCGCAGGATTGATGAGATCCGGGCTTTCGACCGGAATGCTGCTAATCTCACAAAATTTAAGGATGATATGAATTTCCCGTATCCGGATATACGCATACATCTTGCGACTGATTCCGATCATGTTGCGTATAATTCTCAGGTCATAATTTCTGCAACAAATTCCCATAAACCTGTTTTCAAGGATACCAAAGAACTGTTTACGGGGAAGACATTTGTGGGAATAGGGTCATATAAACCTGACTGCCAGGAGTTCCCTGAGCAGCTTTTCAGGCAGGTGGATCAGATTTTTGTGGATACTATGGATGGGAAAAAGGAGAGCGGCGATTTAATTAACCCGGTAATAAACAACTGGATAGCTGAAGATAATATTCTTCCGATAGGAGCCCTTATAGCAGGAAATATTGTTCCGTCTGATAACAAGACAAGATTATTCAAAACTGTCGGAAGTGCAATTTTTGATCTGTTTGCTGCAAAGCTTATTTATGAAAAGCATAAAGGAACTAATCATAATTGAATCTCACTCACATTCCCTGCAACCTCAAGTCCTGCATTTTTACCTGTATCCTGAAATATTGTTTCACCGGTTAGTTTATCAATTAGCCGGACTTCCACCATATCTGTCATGCTCTCAGAAATCCTTCCATCCATAAAGCCTGATATCGGAGAAGCCAGTTGAGTCGCACTAAAACGGAGAGCATAAATTTCCAAACGGTATTTTCTGTTTTCCATTACTAATTCAACCTTATTCTTATCGGTAAAACATTTTAAAAGGCGCGTCGAATTATAGGTTGTGAACTGAAATAACTCACCTTTTACCAGAAGTCCGGCAATAAAGCCTGTAAAAGAACTACCCAGCCACGGAATTTTTGCCACAGAAGCCTTCAAAGATGCCCCTGACTGACTGAAATGATTTGTCTGAAGCCAGATATAGGCGCTGGGAAACGACTTTCCCCAATCTTTTTCCATATATCCTTTTCCGCCGGTGAAGTCAACTTTTTCATTATTAATAATTAATTGGCCTTCAATTGAATGATCCATGCTAAGTATTCCATGGTAACATTCCATAAACGGCACAAAGGAGTAAGGTCCCATAATACCGGGTGAATACCACTTTCCGGGCCAACCAACTAAGTTAAGGAAGTTTAGTTCGCCCTGAATACCAGGTAAATTCAATTGAATTTTATCAATCGAAAACCGACTTCCGGAAATCTCTATTTCAAATTTTCCGGGTTCCGGATGAAATTCCTTTGCTTCGAATTTATGATATTCAGCAGTTAATTTTTTCCCGTCAAGGACCTGAATGAAAGCCTGCTTCTCCCCGTTTTCATTCATTGCTATACCTGGAATGAAAGCAAAAGCCCTGTCCTCTGCTTTACTTACCACTTTATAGTACCAGCCTTCAAAATACCTCTTGTTTCTGCCCCAGCCGTGATATTGCGCGGGATTAAACAGGGCCTTTATCCTGTTGCTCAGCATTGCGAATTATTGCAACGGAAATACATAATGCTTAAAATAAATTTTTTAAATTCCTTTTCCATCTCAGAGTATTATATGGTTATCTCCAGGTAATTTCCTTCGGGATCCAAGACCACGCTTTCATAATAACCATCACCGGTAGTCCTTGGTTCACTAAAAATTATATAATTATCTTTTCTTAGCAATTCTGTTAATTCATTCACCCTTTCTTTTTCACCAACAGAAATAGAAAAATGTGCAATTCCCTTTGAAAATCCTCTTTGAACCTCAGTGGGAGTAATGTCGGGTTTATGCATCAGCTCCAATCTTGTTGTTCCTTTTCCGAAACTGAGAAAATATGAGGTATATTGTTTACTCAGATTTGTATAAATTTCCCCGGATGTACATCCGAAATATTTGAGGTAAAAGGCCCTCATTAACTCCAGATCATCTGCCCAGATGGCTAAATGTTCAATTTTCATAGATTACAAAATAGTTATTATGAATACTTTATGAACTAGATTCATTAAAGATATCTGAACTAAGATTAAGGTCGTTTTCTTGTTCTCATCCTCACCCAGGTATCGACTGTTAAGATAGTGTCATTTTGAATATCCTTAATATTTATGTTCCCGTTATTCGCATTTACCAGCAGCCACAATAAATTTGAAACATGTTCAGATTTTGGTTGAAACTGTACAATTTGAAAATGCCAGTTATTGTCGCCTTCTGTTGGCACATTTTCGATATGAAGCTCATTAAAGAAGGATGAGTCCTTATATTTGTAATCCAGAATCTGCCTGATTTCCGGAACCTGCTGAATCAATGCAATGGCCATTGAATCATTTATCCTGAATTTTTTTGTTGATTCCGCAACCTCAATTTTAATAAGTGAATCTTCTTCAATGGTACCTTTGGCAGACATGCCTGTCCTGGTTTTATTTTTTATTCCTGTATCCGAATTGCACGACCAGAGCAATATGGCCAGGAAAAAAATAGTATACTTGATGCAACGATTCATACTTTTATTTTATTTTTTTGGATTTAAAGTTGAGAGATGTAAATTTTATCTGTCTGATTTGCGGTTATTTTGCCCCGTCAATTTTACTGTTTTCGCCATCTGAAAGAACCTGATTTTTATAATTTGCATTTTCAATTTTTAAAACCACAGGATTTGGCCACTGGTTGTTTGTGTACATTCTTAATCCATTTACAGCGCTTATAACCAAGCCAATAGGGGTATTGTTTAGATATATTTTTGCATCAAAATCTTTACGGTACTCAACCAGTTCGCTTCCATATCCTAAAACGCTGACACGGGTTTGCAGATTTCCTGCAATGGTTTTAAAAACAAATTCTTTCCTTTCACCATACGGCCAGGTCTTCCCTGTTTGTATAAATGCATATATTGTATTGCTTTCTTTTGATTTCGTGAACCATACATCCCCTTCCTTTATTATTTCCCATGGTCGAATTGAATGTATTCCTTCCTGGTTTACAAGATTCCATAAGGCAATCTCTCGAAGCAGTGCTTCCTGCTCAATCTGAATTTCTCCATTGGGCTTTGGGCCGACATTAAGCAGGAGATTGCCGCCCTTTGCACGTATTTCAATAAGCATATTAATAATCTCCGTTCCGTTTTTTTGAGGATCGTTTGTCGGTTTGTACTGCCAGTCAGTACCCATAGTGAAACAGGCTTCCCATGGACCCGGAATTGGTTTGTCGGGCAGTTGCTGCTCAGGTGTCTTCATCTGGCCTCTTGTTATAATAATGTCAGGATCGAGTTGCCAGGCATATTCTTTAAGTCCTTCAGCCGGGCCGTCGAAAAACAAAATGTCAATTTTTCCATAGTTGGTAAGCAATTCCTTTACCTGAGCTTTATCGAGAGCCATTAAACCGGGATTGTTGACAGGATAATGCAAATCGTTCTGCAACCGGCCAACAGGAATTTTGTGTTCATAGAAAAAATGAAAATCTTCAGGTGAAAGATATAGTCCGACAGCCAGGCCTTGTTTGCGAAATGCATCGATAATTTCCTTTGTAGCATCTCGATTAAAAGGAGTATTCATTATGCTGAATTCAGTTGTTTTGGTATTCCACATGCAAAAACCGGAATGATGCTTGGCAGTAAAAACCACATATTTCATTCCCGCAAGTCTGGCTAATACAGCCCAATCATCTGGTTCGAAATGTTTCGGGTTAAATGTTTTTGGCAGCTCATTAATATATCTTTGCAAATAATCGTCGGAAGCTCCGGCCATGGAATGACTTATTACCGCGCCAATCTGCGAATCGAGACTCCAGTGAATAAACATCCCGAACCCCAGATCCATGAACCACTGTTCGCGTTCAGGTTTATTTGACGTTTGTTGCGAATTTGTAATACTGCATATTAAAAGCAATGCAAAAGTCAGCGTTAATTTCATGTTATTCAGTAGTTAGTAAATTTCTTCTTTGAATCGCAAATTAACAAAATAATCGCCGGTAGTAACGGTTCAAAATCTAGAACCTGAGCGCACCACGAAACCCTCGTGCTGCATAGTAAGATTCTGCTCCATTGTGATACAGGAAGACATGGTTGTAGCGACGATCGCAGAAGATTGCACCACCAAGCTTCCTTATCTCAGGAGGAGTTTTCACCCAACTCGATGTTTTTGTGTCGAAGTTTCCAAGCTGCTGCAATTCACGATATTGTTCTTCTGACAATAGTTCAATGCCCATGGAAAAAGACAGATCTGCAACACTGTTTACCGGTTTATTTTCTTTTCTGGATTCCAGTGCTTCACGATCGTAACATAAACTTCTTCGGCCTTTGGGACTTTCCTCTGAACAATCACAAAAAAAATATTCTCCGCTCTTTTTATCAAGATTAACAACATCGGGCTCACCACCTGTCCGTTCCATCTCTGAAAGAGACCACAGTTTTTCACTTTTATCTTCCAGTTTTGACAGTACATTGACCCATTCAAGCCCTTTATGGCGGTTCATATTTTTCTCAAACCGGGCTCTCAGAATAGCTAAGAGTTCTTCACGCTGACCGGAAGACAACTCCTTTTTTGTTTCAAGGTCTGACATAAATTTAATTTCTTAAGAACATTTGGTTAATTAAAATTTATTAATTCTTACTTAAGTCATTATACCACTAAACATTAAATCAATATTCAAAAACATAATCAATATCTCCGAGAATGATTCCGCTTCTGTGTTCAGATGAAAAAATGTTTCGATATGAAATTATCAGTGGGTGTAATCTCAGAAGTTCCTTTTTTTATATCCCGGATAATATAGTAAGCCGGCAACCCAGGATAGAAAAATAAGCCCAACAGTCCACATTATCTTTTCGACAAGCTTGCATTTCTTATTTTGCACAACGTCAAGCAAACCGGGGATTACAAATCCAATACTAGCAATAAGACTTGCTGATATGAGTAAGTTTCCAAAGGGATAATGAGCAACCTTGAAATATGTTCCCAAAATGGTTAATAGTATTGTGATGGTTAATGATGCTTTATAAAGAGTTACCTTATTCATAGTTAAAAGTTATATGTTGATAATTAGTGTCTGTCTCTAAAGTCATGTTTTTTTAAACTTTCACATCGTTTTTTTGGTTGTCCATCATTGATAGTTTGAAAAAGGTTTCAAAAATGCATTTTCATTGCTGTAAGCACGTGACAACCCTGTTAATAACTGCC
>CAIMVD010000262.1 GCA_903844815.1 uncultured Bacteroidota bacterium
ATCACCCCGGTCAGGAACATAAGCTACCATGCTTCGCCTCCTGTCTGGTCTCCTGTAGTAACCTCAGAATGAATATTTTCATTAGTAATTTTATTTAAAAGCTCCTGTAAAGAGTATTCTCTGGTTGAGGGGTGAAGAATTATATTCCCATTCTCAACCAAAATATCAATTGTGCTTCCCTCCGACACATTTGTATCTTTTGTGATATTTTTTGGAATCCTGATCGCCAGACTATTACCCCATTTTTGAACTGTTGTTCTCATAAATAATATTTATACATTGTATATACAAAGATAAGGATAAATACTTATATTAACTTTAATTCTGTTATTTTACTCCACGGAAAGTCGCTAAATCGCAATGGGTTTATCCCGCCCATCCATCCCTGTCGAGATTCCGGTAGTTAATTGCTTCGGAGATATGAGCGGCATTAATGTTCTCAGAGGCTTCGGGATCGGCGATTGTACTAAGTCGTCTCATAGGCTGCATCAAGTGTTAGTGGAGGAATGCTGGAAAGTAACCTTTGGCCTGCATGGCCTTCCCTTCTCCCATAGGACCTAATAGAATATTAATTTTTGTTATAGAGTTTCTTTTCTCCAGTTCTCTACTCTGATACTCTCGATTCGCCTAAAATGATCCTAATTATTGTTCACTAAAATCAGCCTGGAAACTGACATTACTCCCTGTCAGTTTCAAAATCATTCGTCACACTCCGATAAACTATATGCCTTCAAGTAATTTAAATAAATATCCAAATAGCCTGTTTAATCCCTGACAAAACGAACAGAACAGCCTTACTGCTTATAGTTGTAGTCTCTGCCTACACTGCTGGGTAAGTAGTTCATGGCCCAGATAGAGGCGTAGGTTGCAGAGTACTCCGTAGAACTCCACCACCGACCGACAACTCCATTACAAGTGGAAATATTTTGATTCGCCATGTTATTGGTGGCACAAATCGTCAGATAGGGCTTATCTGTCAGATTACTATAGCTCCCGGTAGTAGAATCGGCGGAAAGAGTTGGTTTGTTAAATTTCTGTGCATCCCCGCCTGTGGCGTTCCAGTCAGCGTTTACGTTGACTTCTGCACCAGAAGCATACCTGCAAGTTTTGACACATCTTCAGATGAGTAATTTCGGTGAATTGATCAATCTCTTCGTAAGTAATTCCTTTATTACTTATTGTAACTTCCTCATCTGGTTTATTTTGTTTTTGTTTCCTATTTCATCATGGTTTTTAAGTATAAGAGGTTTAATTCTTTTACAAATGTCGTGGGACAAAGTGAGATTCTTTTCATAATGTCGTGCGTTTTAGTGTATATATAGGTAAAAATCGATTTTGTGATTCAATTACATGGAAGGGTAATACCGATCGAAGTTAAAGCTGAAGAAAACCTGCAGTCAAAAAGTCTGAAATCATATCACAACAAATTTAAACCTGCTACATCCATCAGAACTTCAATGTCAGATTATAGAAAAGAAAGCTGGTTGACAAATGTTCCATTGTATGCTATTGCTTCGTTTTCCTTCTGATTTCTTAATTCACCCTGCCCACCCCTCCATGTCGGGATTACGGTAGTTAATTGCTTCGGAGATATGAGCGGCATTATTTTTCTCAGAGTTTTCTGAGGCTTTAGGGTCACCTAAGGAGCCTCTATTTTCGAGTTCTCTATCCTGAGACCCTCGATTCGCCCAAAATGATTCTCATTATTGGTGACTAAAGTCAATTCATTCTCAATAGCAATTCCTGCAATAAATAAATCAATTTCATCAATCAATTCGCCCTTTATTCTCAATTTCGAATAAATCTCAGATGAAATTTTGCATGATTCCTCAGTTAATGCAATAACAATATTTTCAGAAACAAAATCATTAAATATTTCAAGTTGTTTGAGTGCATTTTTGTATAACAATCCACTCATTATCTCATAATAGGTGATTATGCTAATTTCAATAATCTCATAATCAGAAAGATACTTTTTAAAATTATTAACCACAATTGGATCTCCCTTAAAGTAATAAGAAAGTATATCCGTATCAATCAATGCTCTGTTCATCAAACCTGCGAGAGTTTTTGGAACGATTAGAAATCAAATTATTAGTTAGTTCATCGAATGCAGATTCATCGATGTTAATCCAGCTACCCGCAAATGAAAGTACGTTGGATGACTTTTCAGTAGTTTCCTCTAATTTGCTCAGATAATCATTCAAATCATTTAATTTGTTCGATGGGATCCTGCG
>CAIMVD010000263.1 GCA_903844815.1 uncultured Bacteroidota bacterium
CCCGATTGCAAATCGGCGCCAGCGGTGAGAGGGTAAATGGCCCCGATTGCAAATCGGCGCCAGCAGTGGGATGGTAAATGGCCCCGATTGCAAATCGGCGCCAGCAGTGGGAGGGTAAATGGCCCCGATTGCAAATCGGCGCCAGCGGTGGGAGGGTAAATGGCCCCGATTGCAAATCGGCGCCAGCGGTGAGAGGGTAAATGGCCCCGATTGCAAATCGGCGCCAGCAGTGAGTGGGTCAGGGGCACCGCTGGCAAATCGGCGCCATCGAGATACATTTAGGGTACTCTTTTCGATGCTTTTAATATCCTGAAATCTATTTGTATCTTTACCCTTTGTTTTCTACAATCCGAAGAATGAAGAAGAGGACTGATTTTCTTGTCATAGGTTCAGGCATAGCCGGGCTGACATTTGCCCTAAAGGCAGCCCGTTTCGGCACAGTGTCAATCGTGACAAAGGCAGCGCTTGATGATTCCAATACAAAATATGCACAGGGTGGTATTGCTGCTGTGTTCAGTGAACCTGATAATTTTGAAAAGCATATAAATGATACCATCATCGCAGGCGGAGGTTGCTGCAATGAGGAGATCGTAAGGTTGGTTGTACATGATGCTCCTGAAAGGATAAATGACCTGATCGATCTTGGTGTTTCATTCGATAAGAAAGAGGATGGAACTTATGATCTTGCCAAGGAAGGAGGTCATACCGAAAACAGGATCCTCCATCATAAGGACAGGACGGGAGAGGCAATCCAGAAAGCCCTTGTAGAGCGGGTAAGGAAAGACCCGAAGATTGAAATTTACGAAAACTTTTTTGCAATAGAAGTTCTTACCCAGCATCATCTCGGCGATGTTGTAAAAAGGAATTATCCGAATATCAAATGCTTTGGGGCCTATGTTGCTGACCTTAAGAATCAGAGGGTATTGACCTTCCTGTCGAAGGTTACAATTGTGGCAACGGGAGGACTTGGCAATGTATACCTTACTACCACAAATCCTGAAATAGCCACAGGCGATGGTGTTGCAATGGTTTACAGGGCAAAGGGAACTATTGAGAATCTTGAATTCATCCAGTTCCATCCCACTTCATTGTACGACCCGAACATCAGGCCTTCATTTCTAATAACTGAAGCCTTAAGAGGTTATGGAGCAATCCTTAAGAATATGTCGGGTGAAAAATTCATGAACCGGTACGACAGCAGGGGTTCTCTGGCGCCAAGGGATATAGTGGCAAGGGCAATCGACAACGAGATGAAGATTTGGGGTGATGATCACTTATGGCTGGATTGTACCCATCTTGAATCAGAAGCACTGAAGGATCATTTCCCGAATGTTTATGAGCATTGTCTTTCAAGGGGCATCGACATAACTAAGGACATGATACCTATTGTTCCTGCGGCACACTATTCCTGCGGAGGAATTCAGGTTGACATGGATGGTCAAAGCAGCCTTGACAGGCTTTATGCACTTGGTGAAGTTTCATCCACAGGGCTGCACGGAGCTAACAGACTTGCTTCCAATTCTCTTATTGAAGCTGCCGTATTTTCACATCGGGCTGCAATACATGCTGCAAAACGTATCGGTGAACTTGACTTCGAGGAGAAGATACCTCCATGGGACTACAAGGGTACAACGCATCTGGAAGAGATGGTTCTGATCACCCAGAGCCTTAGGGAAGTACAGTTTATCATGAATAACTATGTTGGCATTGTTCGTTCCGACCTAAGGCTTGAAAGAGCGATGGTCAGACTTGAAATATTGTATAATGAAACCGAAAATCTTTATAAGCGTTCGCTTATTTCAAAAAAATTATGTGAACTTAGAAATCTTATAAACGTAGGTTACATAATAATAAAGTCGGCAAAAAACAGGAAGGAGAGCATAGGCCTCCATTACTCGATCGACTATCCCAAAAGGGCAATTTCTGAATTCTGATTAATTAAATTTCACATGAACCATCTCGAGTCTTCGTTTACAGGAAAAAATCAACTGTGGAGATATTTAATAATGTTTGCGCTGATCCTTGTTATTTCCAATACCATAGGAGCACTACCGCTGCTTATAGCAGGACTGGCAAAATCGACTACCAACCCTGACATTTTTGCCAGGCTTGCCGCAAATCCCAACGATCTGGGAGCGCTTGGCCTTGATCCTGTTTTTGGACTGGCACTGATGCTTTTCCCATTTATTGCAGGTCTGGCAGCATTTATAGTACTTGTCAAGCCCCTGAACTCCCGGACAATTAAGTTAACCATAAACGGTACGGGCAGAATACGCTGGAAAAGGTTTATCATCTCGGCACTTGTATGGTTCATTATTTCTGCGGTCTATTTTTTCGTTTACCTAAAAGTTGAACCTTCCAATTTTGTGATTAATAACCGGACCATCTCGCTTCTGTCGCTTTCTCTTGTATCACTTGTCTTAATCCCTTTTCAGGCTACATTCGAAGAGGTGCTTTTCAGGGGATATCTTATGCAGGGGTTTTCCACCCTGATCAGAAACAGGTGGTTTCCTCTTCTTATGACATCAATTTTGTTTGCCCTGATGCATGCCTTCAATCCTGAGGTGAATGAATATGGTTTCCTGGTGATGATGCCACAATACCTGACGTTTGGATTGATATTCGGCATTATTACTATCCTTGATGACGGAATTGAAGCCTCGATGGGGGCCCACTCGGCAAATAATATATTTCTGTGTGTAATGGTTACCGCTAAGTCGTCTGCATTGCAAACACCGGCGTTATACCAGCAATTGAATGTTTTTCCATGGACTGAATTTGCAGGGCTTATAGTTTCCGGAATTGTTTTTATTCTAATTCTTAAGAAATTATTCGGATGGAAGGAT
Organism: uncultured Bacteroidota bacterium; assembly: GCA_903844815.1. Taxonomy (GTDB): domain Bacteria; phylum Bacteroidota; class Bacteroidia; order Bacteroidales; family VadinHA17; genus LD21. The sequence goes on from CAIMVD010000263.1 coordinate 2,847, forward strand.
TTCTCAGTCCTTTTCAGGAAAATAACGGTTTAAAATATTTTTAAAAACTGTAAGTAATTTACAGAGACAAGCTGCTGATGAAAATGCCTCTGTGTCCCTCTGTGCTTCTCAGTGTCTCTCTGTGTAACAAATAATTAAGAACTTACACAGAGGATCACAGAGGAACACAGAGGCATTTTAGATATTACTTATCTTATATATTGTAAATAGATGTTTGGTCATCCGAACGGAAATCGCCCCATTTCTGACGTATTTCTTCAATAATAATTTTAATAACATCAGGTTCTGTAGCGGTTAGCAGTTTCAGGCGGGTTTCTTTAAAGTGAGGCAGCCCCTTGAAATAATTTGAAAGATGTCTGCGCATTTCGTAAATAGCCCTTTTGCCTTCCTTGTATTCGAGTGACTTGTCGAGATGAGCTATTGCAAGGTCAGCTTTTTCATTAACCGTAGGTTCAGGCAGGATTTCACCAGTACTCAGATAGTGCCTTATATGGCTGAATATCCAGGGCCTGCCGACTGTTGCACGGCCAATCATAATGCCATCGACTCCATATCTGTCAAACATTTCCTTAGCTTTTACAGGGCCGTCAATATCTCCGTTGCCGATAATCGGAATTTTCATCCTCTGGTTGTTTTTTACTTCACCAATAAGCGTCCAATCGGCTTCTCCCTTATACAACTGAGCCCTTGTCCTTCCGTGAATTGTCAGAGCCTGAATGCCTGTATCCTGTAACCTCTCAGCAACATCGACAATGTTCCTGCTGTCGTCATCCCAGCCAAGACGTGTCTTGACGGTCACAGGTAGTCTGACGGCATTGACAATTGCCCGGGTCATCTCAATCATGAGTGGGATATTGCGGAGCATTCCCGCTCCTGCACCCCTTGTTGCGATCTTCCTGACCGGGCATCCGAAGTTTATGTCAATAAGTTCCGGATTTGCGTCCTGTGCTATGAGAGCCGCTTCAACCATTGCATCAATAAGATGTCCGTAGAGCTGGATGCCTATAGGCCTTTCAAAATCGTAAATGTCGAGTTTCCTGACACTTTTCTCGCCATCCCTTATCAGACCGTCGGACGAGATGAATTCGGTATACATAAAATCGGCGCCGTTTGTTTTGCAAACCATCCTGAATGAGGGATCGGTAATGTCCTCCATAGGAGCCAGAAATAATGGATAATCTCCCAGATTTATATTTCCTATTGTCAATTTGTTTTTTGTAAATGTTTATAAATAACTTTGGTGCAAAATTAACAAAATGGGCGATTTCCGAAACCATCTTTTCCCGGATGAGAAGACACCCCTTTACCAGTTGTTCCTATTCATGTTTGTGGTGTTGGTTGGGGGGGCTCTTCTTTTTTCACTTACTGTAGTTGCCGGCAGGTTCATATTTGATACGGATCCCAATTTCCTTGATAATGCGGAGGCCGTCACCGGGCCAAAGGAAGCCGCATTCATGAAGTATATTCTTATCACACAGCAAGTTTCACTTTTTATTCTTCCCGCCCTGCTTTTAATGACCCTCATTAATTCCCCTGAGAAACCGCGATTTCCTGATTTCAAACCGCCGGTTTTACACGAGATTATACTTGTTGTTTTGCTTGCATTCTGTTTATTTCCCATTACAGGATTCACAGGTCAGCTTAATTCCCAGATGAGTTTTCCTGAATGGCTATCGGGAGTTGAAAAGTGGATGGTTGAAAAAGAAGACAGTGCAGGAAGAATTATTCAGATGTTAACGACTCCTGAAACGATTGGGACGATGTTTGGGAATATTATTATCATTGCCGTGCTTCCTGCTCTGGGAGAGGAATTGATCTTCAGGGGAGTTCTTCAAAAGATTTTAGCACGTCTTCTGAGGTCGGGGAATGCTGCCGTATGGCTTACAGCTTTTGTTTTCAGCTCACTGCATCTTCAGTTTTTCGGATTCCTTCCCCGGTTTATCCTGGGACTTGTATTCGGTTATCTTTTTCTTTGGAGCGGAACTCTATGGCTGCCAATCCTTGCTCACTTTGTAAACAATGCTGTTTCGGTAGCCGCAGAGTATTTTCAGTCAGGAAATTCTGTAAACGCACTGCCTGATTCAAAATTATGGCAATTCATGGGGGGAATCGTTTTTCCCGGATTTGCTATTGTTTTGATTATGCTTTATTTTCGATCCAGACATGCATCGGTTCCCGCGCCTGAACCGACGAAAAAGGAAACTAACGGATAAGATGATTGCTTATTGTGACTTTTCCCAGTTCGTTTTTCCTGTAGAAATACTTAATACCATACGTCTCATTGAGTTTCATTCTTTGTTCCTCCGGAAATAATTTGTGATGGTTTTCCACTTCATTCCAGACCTGAAGAATTATCTCATCTGATTCCAGACGGAGTGCTGTATTTTTTTCCATAAAGTCGAGGGTCTTTTTTTCAAGTAATTTATGGTAAGTACAGGCTTCCAGAAAAGACTCAAATCGCACTTTAACCATTGCTATCGAAGGATTTGTAACCGGGTTGCCGCCCTTACGAACCCGGAATTCTTCTCCCTCAATTATTCTTCTGCCCCAGCTAAGCAGTTCATTTTCAGTGCTAAGTGAGGGTACCGAAGAATCTGCTTTTGGAAGAGCATAATAAGTGCGGGTTTCGGACGAAAGTTCCCCGCGAAAAATCGCCATATTCATTACCCTGATAAAATGAGTGAGATAAATCCGGGTCTTTTTCAGGATCTCATTATAGCCGAGGTTTCTTTTGCTTTGCTCAGCAATCGCATGACGGTAGAGACGGATATTATTTTCAAACAAAGGCAGAATCTTCTCGAGACGAATTATTGATTTTGGTGAAAACGCAAGTTTCTGAGGGGGCAGCTCTTTCCCTTTTTCAAGGGCGGTCCTCATTGCCTTTAGTCGGGCTGTGTCGGTATTTGGAAGTCGTCGGTATGGCATTTAGCTTCCGTTTTTTCAGGGAATCTTTAGCAAACAGTTGCGAAGGTAGTATATTTTTTAACATGATATACGGCCTTCGTATTTTTTCCCTTCACAGAAAGTCATTGCTCATCTAAAATATCTAATAGATATTTTACCTCCTTGTAGGAATTACCCTACAAATAAATAGTCTTTTTCCTACTTTATTTAGAGAATTATCCTTACAGAGCGACACCAAAAGCCGGCTTATATTTACATCATAGAAATCAGCATTCAGAAGGCAGATTACAAAAAATTAAAAAGACAAAAGAAAGTACAAAAAGAGCTAAAAATATACGAAGAGGAAAACTGGGGAGTTTTTTTTCATAGTTAGGTTAGATTTAGGTTAGATTTAGGTTAGTTTTATTAGAGGGAACAGAGGAAGTACAGGGAGGAACCGGAAACAGTTCCTCCCTGTCATTTTTTGGAAGATTAATAGATCTCCATGTTAATTTTCTTTGATCCCTGTTGTTTAATCACTCCGGGTTATTAATTTAGACGTTTCTTAACTAAATAAAAATTACGATATGTTCAGGAGTGAGATTTACACAAAGAGGAGAGAGGAGCTTCATAAAAAACTGAAAACAGGACTGGCTGTTTTCGTAGGAAATAATGAATCTCCAATGAACTATGCTGCCAATGCCTATCATTTCAGACAGGACAGTGATTTTCTATATTTCTTCGGGATCGATCTTCCGGGCTTTGCCGGCCTGATTGATTTTGATTCGGGTAAGGATTTTATATTCGGCAATGATTTTGATGTTGACGACATTATATGGATGGGCCCTCAGCCCCGGGTGAAGGAACTTGCCCTGAAGTGTGGCGTTACCGAAACCGCACCCTTCGCCAAACTGGAATCAATTATAAAAGACTGCCTTGCAAAAAGGAGGAGGCTTCATTTCCTTCCTCCCTGCCGTGGCGAGAATAAAATAATTATCGGGTCGTTTCTCGGGAAAAATCCTTTTGAATTAAGGGAATTAGCATCCCCCGAACTTATCAAGGCTGTAATCTCACTCAGATCAATAAAGGAGAAGGTTGAGATAGAAGAGATTGAGAAAGCAGTGGATATCGCATACGAGATGCACACTACTGCAATGAAGATGTGCCGTCAGGGTGTAAGGGAACAGGAAATTTTTGGTACAATTGAAGGCATTGCCCTGGCAAAGGGAGGAGGAGTTTCATTTCCAACTATTCTGAGCATTAACGGACAGACTCTTCATAACCATTCCCATGATAATATCCTCAAGAAAGGAAGAATGCTTGTCGTTGATGCGGGCGCAGAAACAAATCTCCATTATGCTTCCGATATTACCCGCACTATCCCTGTCGGGGGAAAATTCAGCACCCAGCAGAAAGAAATATATGAAATTGTTCTGAAGGCAAATACAGAAGCCCTTCTGTCGGCAAGGCCAGGAATTTCGCACCGTGATGTGCATTTTCTTGCCTGCAATATAATTGCTTCAGGCCTGAAGGATCTGGGTCTTATGAAGGGAGATGTTGATGAAGCTGTTGCTGCCGGAGCCCATGCTCTTTTCATGCCACACGGACTGGGACATATGCTGGGTCTTGATGTTCACGATATGGAAGGCCTGGGTGAAAACTTCGTCGGATATAATGATGAAGTGAAACGGAGCCAGCAGTTCGGCCTCGCATTTCTCAGGTTTGCACTGCCTTACAAACCCGGACATGTATTTACTATAGAACCCGGTTGTTATTTTATCCCCGAGCTCATTGAAACATGGAAGGCAGAAGGTAAATTTACAGAGTTTATAAATTATAATAAGCTGGATAGTTATCTTCCTATAGGAGGCATCAGGATAGAAGACGATGCCCTGATAACCGAAAAGGGCCACAAGATTCTTGGAAAAGCCATTCCCAAGACAGTAAAAGAGATAGAACTGGCATGTGTCTGATTATTTCCGTGCCTGTCCGGGAAAAACTGCAAGGCTCTCATGTCCTGCAGCATCGACCGACTGTACGGCAAAGAAATAATTATCTTTCGAATATGGTAGGGTAACCTCATTGGTTGTTACAAGGATCTTTTTCTCCCACAAAGGCTGATAGGTTTCTCTCATCAGGATATAATATCCTGCAGGTTTGACACCTTTCGCGGGAGTTTCCCACCTGAGGGTGGTTTTATTTGTAAGGCTGCCTGTTATTAATACGCAGTTTGAGGGTGCATATGGTGCCCTGGCAAGGTTGGCAATTGTTGCAAGATTGATACCGGTATTTTTTCTGACATATTCGTAATTCACATTTTCAGGGAGATCTCCAAGCTGAACTCCGTTTTCAACACCAGGAACCTTATGTGTCCTGTCATAGTTTTCATCAAACTCACAAATTCTTACGGCAGTAAAGCCTCTCTGGCTGAACGGAGTATGATCGCCTCCACGTCCAAACCTGTCAATCCTGAAGACAAGGGTAACGTTTATCTGGTCGATGTACCTTTCGCCTGTTTCCTTAATATATCTTGCCAATTGCCGTGACCGGCTGTCGTTTTCTCCGGAAGTGGATTTTCTGACAGCAGCCATCTCGTCAGTTTCGAATGTGGGAACTCCTTCACTGAAAACCCTTACCCTCATATTGTTGTCGAGCAAAGTTTCGCTCGAACCTGTATTGCCGATCATATCATTATTAAGCAATGCAATAATATTGCTGCTTTCCTGCTTCGCCTTTTCAGCCATGTACTCGGCGCCATACGATCCGTGTTCCTCGCCCGAGAGGGCCATAAATATAATCGTTGCGGGAAATTTCTCGGATGACATAATCTTAACCAGTTCGAGAATAGCAGCCACTCCTGATCCGTCGTCGTTGGCACCCGGAGCGAAGCTCGTATTGTCGTTGATGAGTGAAGCTCTTGAATCGAGATGCGCGCTTACAACTATTACCCTGTCATCACCGGGATCGGTTCCCTTAAGTGTCGCAATTACATTTTTCAGTTTAACAGGCTCGGTAATTCTCTGACCTTTTGCTCCAACGGTATATTCCTCAAACTTCACATCGAGTCTTCCGCCTGATACAGGTATGGATGCTTCCATTTCCGACTTTACCCAGTTCCATGCAGCTCCAATCCCCTGAGCAGGGTTAGTCTGATCGCTGAGATTATGACGTGTATGAAAACTGACAAGTTTCCTGACATGTTGTTCAATCCTTTTGGCCGATATTGAATCTGCCATTTTGCTTATCCCCGGGTCGCGGTTGATTATGATCTGCCCCATGCAGATTGAAGATAAAAAAGCCAGTATAAAGGTCGAGATCAGTTTCTTCATATCATTACATTTTTTCAAGAGTTTGCCAGCACTGGTATAACCCGCGGGGAACATGGAAGCACCCTTTCCATTTTCCGCCCTTGAGGGGAAGAAGGACCTCTCCGCGCCTGTTGAGATAACCATACCATTCGGGATATTCCTTATCCTTGAAGTGTTCCCAGGTATATTCGTGAATGATCTCAAACCACTTAAGGCAGTCCTTTGATCCTGTAAGCTGATAGCCTTTAAGCATCGAAATGAGTGTTTCGACATGTACCCACCAGAGTTTCTGGTCCCATTCGAGTTGCTGTGTTGGATGACCTTTCCTGTCGAGGAAATAGTAAATTCCTCCAAACTCCTTGTCCCAGCCAAATTCAACCATTTTTACTGCGATTGCAGCAGCTTTTTCAATGAGTTCAGGCCTGTTGAGACGCTCGCCGAGGTCCATAATGAACCACATTGCTTCGATGGCGTGTCCCGGATTGAGCAGCCTTCCTTCAAAGGTGTCGGAAAGTTTATTGTCGGTGGTAAGGTTCTCGACTATCAGTCCAAATTCCGGGCGGTAAAAAACATCCATTACTTCATGAATGCAGGTATCGATGGTTTTACGAAGGAATTCCTCGTCGAGGAGATGTTCTATTTCAAGCGCCAGGTTACAGAGTATCATCGGCAGGGCAAAATTCTTCAGGCTCCGTGTGCCGGGATGTGCTTTTTCCCATTTACCTTTTGGGTTTGAGGTCTTTGAAAGTATTATGTCAAAGGTCTTCCTGGCAATTTCAGCGTATTCCTGATTCCCCGTTGCCTTGCTTAGCTGGCCATAAGCCATTGTTGCGAAAGTGTATGAAAAAATATTGTAAGGTTCTATTATAGGCTTACCTTCCCGGGTAAGTGAGAAATACCAGTTGAGATTGCCGTCGTGTGCGAATTTTTTCATAAACTCACCGCCCTGGGTTGCACATTTAAGCCATTCGGGGTTTTTCTCCAGATTGTTGTAAAGCATCGAAAACATCCACACCTCACGACCCTGAAGCCAGACAAACTTGTCGGTATCAAAAACATTTCCCGTCCTGTCGAGACAGGTGAAATATCCTCCGTATTCGGTGTCCTGAGATTTTTCAAGCCAGAAAGGGAGGACATTGTTCAGTAATTCGTCTTTGTAAAGTTTTGATAGTGATTTGGAGTCCATTGAGTTTTATTTTAAGTTGGCTGTTAAGTTTTAGGGTCTGAAGTCCGACTTCCGACTTCTCATTCATCTCTTCCCCTTACTAATCCACATTTCCTCAATCTCTTCAAGCGATTTTCCGGTTGTTTCCGGGAGGAGTTTCCATACAATCAGCATATATGGCACACACATCAGGGCGAAGAGAAGGAAAGTTCCTGTTGGTGAAAGTGTGGTAAGCATCCAGGGCGTAAGTTGTCCAATGAGGTAAGTGCCTATCCAGAGCGACAAACCCGCTATCGACATTGCCGCGCCGCGCACCTTAACAGGATACATCTCTGAAAGCAGGACGAAGATCACAGCGCAGATTGAAATGGCACAGCAGAAGATATAGAAAAGGAAGAATATAAGCAGAAACACATGAGGGATATTAAGTTTCACGGAGAAAGAGAAATAAAACCCTATGAGCAAAAGTGAGATTATCATTCCCGAAACACCCCAGTAAACAAGTTGTTTTCTTCCAACCTTATCGATAATAATCAAGGCTATTACCGTTGTAAGCATGTTTACGAGGCCAACGAGTACCTGGTAGAATAATGAATCACCGCTCGACAGTCCGCTTTCCTTGAAGATGGTAGGGCCATAATAAAGGACAGCATTGACTCCCATGAATTGCCCGAGCATTGCGAGGGCTACTCCAATGAAGAGGGCCAGGCGGAAGCCGGGTTGCAAAAGCATGCGCCAGTCTGATTTTGTTTCCGATTCGATAAGGTGTTTTACGTTGCTTATCTGAACACCTGCTTCTTTTTCACCATAGATTCTTTTCAGAATTGTTGCAGCTTTTATTTCACTCTTATTCACGATGAGCCAGCGGGGACTTTCGGGAATGAAGAAAAGAACAACAAAAAACAGAACTGCAGGTACAGCTTCCATTCCAAGCATGGACCTCCAGGCCTCTGTCGCAAATATTTTCCCGTATAATCCTGCTGTTTCTCCCTGGGCTAAAAGTGTTTCGGAGTATTGAAGCAGTCCGAAGTTGGCGAGATATGCACCCAGGAAACCAATGGTTATTGCAAGCTGATACATCGAAACAAGCCTTCCGCGGAAACTTGGAATTGATATTTCGGCAATATAAAGAGGGGAGACCATGGATGCTACACCGATACCTATTCCTCCCAGGATACGGGCAATCACCAGCTGAACTTCATTGGATGCAATCATACATCCCAACCCTGATACCGAGAACAATACGGCCGACAGGATAAGTACTATCTTCCTTCCGAATTTATCACTGAGCCAGCCTGCTACAACAACTCCTAAAATGGAACCTACAAGCGCACAACCTACATACCATCCCTTGGTTATGTCGTCGAGATGAAACTGAAGTGCTACCTGATCGACGGTGCCTGAGATAACTGCAGTATCGTAGCCGAAAAGAAATCCCCCGATTGAAGCTACCAGTGAAAGCCAGACGACATATTTAATTTGATTTGATTGTTCGCTCATTATTATTTCATATTAAAGTATTCCTTATAACGATTATACAGATGGCCGGCCTGAAGGTAAGAAGACTGGGGACTCATGAAATGTGAAAATTCAAAGGTGATGCCTTTATCATAACCTGCACGCTTTGCCGCCTCAAGTTTAAGACGAAGCTTGTCGAATTTTATGGGAAAAAATTTGATCGGCATATCGCGGTCAAAGGTTTCAGCGTTGGTCCAGCACTTCATGTTATACTTGTCGGCCAGCTTTTTATTTACTGTAAAAAAAGCGTCGAGCTCATCATAGTCGATATGTCCATCCTGGAAGGCACAGGCATCAACAACATCGTGAATGCCGTCGAAGATCTCTCCCCATTCCCTTTCATGTTCCTGCACAGATACCGCCTTTGCCTTTGTAATATCGCCCGAGGCGGCTTCAACGGCTTTTTTCCCGTCAATCCAGGGAGAGATGAAAGTGGGCAGTCCGCCCGAGACATCTTTGCACTGTTTCCCCATTGCATGAAAGGCCCCAATTGCACCTTTGGTCTGACGGCTTATCTCACCGCTGATATACCATCCGCCGAAGCTCTTGTATTTGCTTCCATAATTTTTCCAAACCTCATCGATAACGTATTTGTTATCTTCAATTTCCCATGAAAGGTCTCCGGTGTCCCAGTATTTGCCGGAATCGTACAGGCCGAAATAAAACTTCATGGCGTATTTATCTGCCAGACGCAGGTACAAGTCGACCAGATCGACCGATGGCATATAACATCCTTTCTTCAGAAGATATTCCGATGGGAATGTTATAAACTTCCTGTAACCCGAACGGATCATGATTACGGTATCGATACCTATGGCTTTCATGTGGCCGAATTCAGCATCCCACTCTCTTTCGCCCCAGTTCTGGTGTGGAATGTCATGAGAGATCTCGTCGAGGAAAGTACCGGTGATTTGCAGGGCATTAGCTTTCGGGACTATCAGTCTTGATTCGGGATATTCTACAGGAACCGGAGTAGTTTCGTTGTTTGAGCATCCGGCCAGGGGTACTGTAAGCGCTGCCATACCTGCCAGTGTTGATCTGGCAAGAAAATCGCGACGTGTTTGTTCTGGTTTCATGGAATATATAGATTACTTTATGAAGTGTTCTTTCAGAAAACCCTGTTAAAATTAATGCAATTCCTGAGAGTTGAGATAGGTTGGAGCCCAATTTTTAAATATCTTTTTTACTGAAGGAAGGTCAGAATTTCCAGTCGGTTTCTATTCCTGCTGATCTGATCTGAGACTGAAAATCCTTTAATAGCTTTTTGTTTTCACGGATATCCCTAGGTTTTGTCTTCTTTTTCAGGGCAAAAGATGCCAGGTGGCCTGCCGATTCACCGATATTCCATTCGACAGGATGGAGCCTGTAACAGCCGTTTGTGATATGTGTGGTCCCGATGTTTTTATTGGCAGCAAGCAGATTCTCTGTTTTTTCGGGGATTAGTGCCCCCATCGGGATCTGGAAAGGGAGAGAGTCAAAATCGATGTAATTAATACCCCTGCAAGTAGGGTGAAGATCGATATGGTAATAGCCGATTCCGACGCTATCGTTAAACAAGGCTGAGGTAGTGCTGTTTTTATCACCTGCAACCAGTATCCTGTTTTCTTTTCCGACATGCTCCTCGAGAATCCTGAAAAGCGGCTTTATCCTGCGTGATTCGCGAATATACGGGAACTTTGCAATTCCGTCAGCTGTCCCCATAATGTCCGGGCGAAGCTTTAATCCCGACCAGCCTTGTCCTCCGTCAGGCCGGGGAGCTTCGGTCTGGAGCCAGTACAGCAATGACAGACTCAGCTGTTTGGCCTTCTCAAACTGGTTGCTGAAATTTTCCGGATCAGAGCTTATCAGGTTCCCTTTCAGGTAGTCATTCTGAGGCCAGTTGACAAGGGAGATATCGCTTTTGAACGTTCCATCGATAAAATTGTTTTTGCTTATGATTCGTCTGTAGCTCCAGAGATTCAGAAGCGGAGAAGTGTCTAAACCCCGGGGGTTGAATCCAAGTTCCTTAGGTTTAAGAGTGGAAGGAGTTGAATAATACATTGAAAGCAGTTTTCCCGGCCAGGGGGGCTGGAGCTCAGGAGTAAAGTTATTCCAGAAATCATATTCCCGGGGTTTTTCAATTACATGATTTTCTCCCTCAAGATAATCCATTGCAAAACAGGCGGTAAATGCCTGATTATTTTCCGGATCTGCTTTTTCAGGGGCATGCAGTTCCCCCGTATCGGAAAATGATTCAGTTCCTGTGACAAATGATGTAGCGGTTAGAGGTAAAAGGTCACCTAGCTCTGTTGCATCGATGAAAAACGGGGCGGTAAGGATGAGGTTATTACCATTAAGCTGGTTTTCAGCTTTTAAGGAATGAACATTGTTTCCTGCTAATCCGGCAGCGATAATTTTATGACTTGTAAGGAGAATCAGTTTTTTTGAACTGATATATGGAGAAAGCATTTCTTTAAGTACCGCCAGAGCAACCTTTGGCTCATGGCACAACCTTGAAACTGATCCGTTTCCCGGGTTTAGATATTTATCGGCCCGGGCTGCCGCCGTCAAGGGGTAATTGTCGCGGTAATACTGCCGGATCTTTTTCCTGAAAGAGCGATATAATTGTGTTCCGCCATGAGTTTCGATCCATTGGTGCTCATCGGGGGGAACACCCTGCTGGGTAAGCTGTCCGCCTATCCAGTCGGTTTCTTCGGTAAGAATTACCTTTAAACCGTTATGGAGTGCCGACATAGCAGCAGCGCATCCACCCAGACCGCCGCCTGCTATAACAAGATCAGCTTTTAATTCTGATCCGTTTTGAAAATTGATTTTTGAGGGACTATTGAAAATCAGGTCAGGAAAACCTGACCCTGACTTTACCACAAGTCCTCCGCTTATTATCGCTGCTGTGTCAATAAATTTTCTACGGTCCATCCTTAATGTCTGGTTACCGGTGAAGTGGTCAGAAAGCCTTGAAAAATTCCCTGTTCATTCTTGCAATATTGCTGATTTTTATCTCTTTCGGACATTCGGCTTCACATGCTCCCGTGTTGGAGCAGTTTCCGAAACCAACCTCATCCATCATATCAACCATTGCCTTTACCCTCTCTTTTGCCTCAATGCGTCCCTGTGGCAATAAAGCAAACTGGGAGACTTTTGCCGATACGAAAAGCATGGCAGATGCATTCTTGCATGCAGCCACACAGGCACCGCATCCGATACATACTGCAGAATCGAAAGCCTTGTCGGAGTTTTGCTTGTTTACAGGGATGTTATTGGCATCGGGAGCAGCACCTGTATTAATAGAGATGTATCCTCCTGCAGTCTGGATCTTGTCGAAGGCAGTCCTGTCGACAATCAGGTCTTTTATAACGGGAAAAGGTTTTGCCCTCCATGGTTCAATCCAAACAGTTTCACCATCCTTAAAGAATCTCATTGAGAGGTGGCATGTTGTGATGGCAGGTACTGGCCCGTGCGGGTGACCATTGATGTACATTCCGCATGATCCGCAGATTCCTTCGCGGCAATCGTGATCGAAAGCAACGGGATCCTTATCGGCTTCGACAAGCCTTTTGTTAAGTGAATCGAGCATTTCGAGGAATGCCATCTCGGGCGATACGCTATCCATCTGGTAGGTCTCAAAATTACCTTTGGACTTTGCGTTCTTCTGTCGCCATATCTTAAGTGTGAGCTTCATACTCGTCTCGTTATTTTGTGTTTAAAAAAAATCTACTACTTATAACTTCTAACTTTCATCTCAACCTCTTCGAAGTGCAGTTCTTCCTTGTGAAGAATATGAGGCTGGTCTTCACCGGCATACTCCCATGCGGAAACGTAGCAAAACTCTTCATCATTTCTCATTGCTTCTCCGTCGGGAGTCTGAAACTCTTCCCTGAAGTGTGCTCCGCATGATTCCTTCCTGTTTATAGCGTCGGTGACCAGGAGTTCGGCAACCTCGAAATAATCAGCTATTCTGCCAGCCTTCTCCAACTCCTGATTAACCTCATTTACTGTTCCGGGAACATTAAGGTCGCTCCAGAATTCCTTCCTGAGTTCGTCTATAAGAACAAGGGCTTTCTTCAATCCCTCCTCGTTTCTTACCATACCGCAATAATCCCACATTATCTTGCCCAGCCTTTTATGGAATTCGCCGGCTGATTTTTTCCCTTTGATGGAGATCAGCTTATTAAGCCTTTCCACTACTTCCTTTTCGGCAGCCTCGAATTCGGGACTGTCGGTGGTTATCTTAGGAACTTTTATCTCATCCGACAGGTAGTTATTTATTGTAACAGGAAGGATGAAGTAACCGTCTCCCGAAGCCTGCATCAGTGAGCTTGCTCCAAGGCGGTTGGCTCCATGATCAGAGAAGTTCGCCTCTCCAACTGCATAAAGTCCGGGAATCGTAGTCATCAGTTCATAATCGACCCATAACCCGCCCATTGTATAATGGCCTGCCGGATAAATGCGCATAGGCTCAACGTAAGGATCTATTCCTGTTATGTTCTTATACATGTGAAAAAGGTTTCCGTACCTGTTTTCAATAACCTTCTTGCCCATTTTTTTGATGGAATCGCGGAAGTCGAGGTTTACTGCCAGGCCCGTTTCTCCTACACCATAACCTGCATCGCATCGCTCCTTGGCTGCCCTTGATGCTACGTCGCGTGGCACCAGGTTGCCGAAAGTGGGGTAACGGCGTTCGAGATAGTAATCCCTTTCCTCTTCCGGGATCTCATTTGCAGGACGCTTGTCTCCCTTAGCCTTTGGAACCCATATGCGGCCGTCGTTCCTGAGCGATTCCGACATTAGGGTCAGCTTTGACTGAAATTCATTAAGCTGGGGAATGGAGGTTGGATGTATCTGAATGAAACTGGGGTTGGCAAAGAAAGCACCCTTTTTATGAGCCTTCCACGCAGCCGATGGATTTGAGTTGACTGCGAGTGTCGACAAGTAATAGATTGTACCATATCCTCCGGTAGCGAGTATGACTGCGTGGGCAGAATGCCTTTCTATTTCACCTGTAATAAGGTTACGGGCTATAATTCCGCGGGCTTTCCCGTCGATGACTACGAGGTCGAGCATTTCGCGGCGCGGATAAAGTGTTACATTGCCCTTTTTGATCTGCCTGTTAAGAGATGAATATGCTCCAAGAAGGCATTGCTGTCCGGTTTGTCCGCTTGAATAGAAGGTACGTGAAACCTGTACACCACCGAATGACCTTGTGTCGAGTGTTCCACCATAATCACGTGCAAACGGAACTCCCAGAGCAGTATAATGGTCGATGACCTGGTTGCTGACCTCGGCAGCACGGTATACATTTCCTTCACGTGCCCTGTAGTCGCCTCCCTTGATCATATCATAGAATAACCTGTAAACACTGTCGCCGTCATTCTGGTAATTCTTGGCTGCATTTATTCCTCCCTGGGCAGCCACGGAGTGTGCACGGCGGGGTGAATCCTGGTAGCAGAAGCTTTTGACATTGTATCCAAGTTCGCCAAGTGTTGAAGCTGCTCCGGCACCTGATAAACCGGTGCCTATTATGATAATGTCAAGTTTTTTCTTGTTTGCCGGATTGACCAGTTTTACAGATGCCTTGTATTTGGTCCATTTCTGAGCCAGAGGGCCCTCCGGGATCTTTGAGATTAATTTTCCCATGATAATATTTTTGTTTTTATTTATCTTAAAATCCATAAAATGACCGGAATGCATGCGAATCCTGCCGGGATAACTATTGAATAGAAAAGGGCAATAATTTTGACTACAGGTGTCCAGATCCTGTGATTAAGTCCCAGGGTCTGAAAAGCGGAATTGAAGGCATGGTAAAGGTGAAAACCCAGGACAGCGAAACAAACAAGATAAATATAGCTGTAAGCCGGGACTGCGAAAAGGTTGCGGGCCATGTTATAAAAATCTTCCGGATTGCCTTTTACAAGCCCTAATTTTACAAAGTAGAAATTAATGAAATGGAGTATCAGGAAGATTAACACTGATGAGCCTGTCCAGATCATGAAACGGGAGAAAAAGGATGTTTCGGCTTTCGACCCGCTCACATATCCAACCGGACGGGCCAGCCAGTTTTTAATCTGAAGGAAAATTCCGTAGGTTATGTGAATTAAGATCGCGGCAAACAATACCACTTCGAAGATCCTGACAATGGGGAATGTCGCCATAAAATGGGCTGCTGCTGTGAAGGGAGCCGGATCGCTCTTAAGAAGCATAAGGTTGATAATTAAGTGGACAGGCAGAAAGGTTATCAGGAAAAGCCCTGCCAGCGCCATTACAAATTTCTTTGAAATCGAGGAAAATAAAACCTTACTCATTGGACAATAATGTATATAGTTTATATTTTTTTGAACGAAGGTGGTTTAACAAAGCTAGTTTTATTTCACAAATATTCAAAAGGGAAATGCTATTTATGACAAAATTTATAAACTGCAAACTGATTTAAGGAACTTCCTGAAGAAGTAATGCTGAAGGCCTCGCGGCAAGGCGAGATTTGTACTCAGACTTATAAATCATGGTGCAGTTGGGAAAGCAGTACTTGTCATCGATTTTTGAGAGATCGGAAGAATCAGGTTTTAAAGTATTTTGATTATAAGTTCTGACTGCTTAACTTTGCAGATCAAGTCTGACTTAAAACACAGATAAGATTATTCCGAAAATGAAGACAAAAAATATAAGGTCAAAAGAAACAGAAAGTTGGGCGTTACCGGGCGATCCGATTTCTCCGGGTGAGTTTAAAGCCGGTATTGAAAAATCGGAAAAGGGACCATTTTACACAGTAGAGGAATCAAAAAAAATACTGGAAGAATGGAGGAAGAAAAAATACTCCCGGTAAAGGTCTCACTAGTATTCAACTTGGATCTTGACGATATCTATCAATATGGAATTGCGACATTTGGCGAAAGGCATGCCCAGCTTTACGAAACTGAAATATGGAAGCTTATTGACGGATTATCAAGTAACTGGCCCCTCTTTTCCGAATGCAGACACCTCTGTACAAAATCAAAAATGTACAGGTGGATTATTCTTGAATCTCATCTTATAATCTACCGGATAACAGATAAAGAAATTCAGGTACTGCGTATTTTACATTCCCGCCGGAGCATAACTAAAATAAAAGCTTCAAGAAGTGTCAAGCTGTAAAACAAAATCAGGATTGTTCCGGTTTTTGTATCTTGCAATTCAAACTCAAAAAATAGCGACATGTTTTTTTCATTCAAAAACAGAAGGATCAATTATTCCGACAAAGGTGAGGGCGCTGTAATAGTCCTCCTTCATGGTTATCTTGAATCTTCAGAGGTCTGGAACGGATTTGAAACCGGACTTTCCAGTGCATTCAGGGTAATTTCTGTTGATCTTCCGGGACATGGTCTTTCGGATGTTTACGGTGAAGTTCATACAATGGAATTTATGGCAGAGGCGATTAAGGAATTGCTGGATGAACTTGAAATTAAAAAAGCTTTTTTAATTGGTCATTCCCTTGGAGGATATGTCTCACTTGCCTTTCTTGAACTTTTTCCGGAATATCTTTTAGGGTACTCTCTCTTTCATTCCCAACCTTTTGCTGATTCTCAGGAAGCGATTGCGAAACGAAAAAGGGAGATTGCAATTGTCAGGTCGGGAAAGAAGGATCTGATGTATCCCGATAATGTGATGAGAATGTTTGCCACTTCAAATCTTGAAAAGTTTGAAGGCGCCCTTCTGAGGTCTAAGGAAATTGCCTCTCGTCTCCCGGATGAAGGAATCATTGCAGTAGTGAACGGGATGATAGCACGACCCTCAAGATTGAAGTTTATGGAAGAAGGAAAGGTCCCGTGTTTGTGGATACTTGGCCTTATGGATAATTACATCGGATGCAAAATGATCATAGAAATGATAAAGCTTCCTGATAATGCAAAAGTCGTAGTTCTCAATAACTCAGGGCACATTGGCTTTGTTGAGGAGGAAGAATTGTCGGTAAAAATAATCAGGGATTTCGTTAATGCATTGTGAATGAATTCCGGATATTCAATGTATTATTAAATCAATTAACCGCAGAGTTCGCAAAGGTTCCGCAAAGTTCGCAGAGTAATTATCGTTATAAACAGCATTGTGCTCCTGACGATGCCTTTAATCCTTTGAACTGAAGGAGAATCCGCGGGAAATAAGAGCTTCGGATTAAATTAATTTTTCAGGAAATTAATAGCATATTTAAGAGTGGAATCAATTTCCTCCCATATAGGATAGAAACCTTTATTGTCGATAATATTACGGGCAATATAAGCTTTGAGCTGGACATCCATTATATAACCTGAGGTTTTCAGTCCCTGCTGGTCAGCCTTTACCCCATTTGCAGCAGCATAGCGTACGAACTGATCGAGAAGGTCCTGTTTATCAAGATGTTTTTTCATCTGGGCAGCTTCGGTAAATTTATTAAGTTCTGCTCTGTTATCGCCTGTATATTTCAGTGCAAACCGGTAAATAAGGGCGCGTACTTTCAGGAAGTAGGGAGAAACACCAGATGTATCGGCAGGGACGAATTTGTCAGGCATAATTCCTCCGCCACCATAGACTATTTTTCCTCCTGGGGTGGTAAACTTCAGTGAATCTGAAAAATGAATACTGTCGGAGACTTCGAATTCGCCTCTTTCATAACGTGCGTTAAGTTCGTGATAATATTCATCAAACCCGTCTTTATAGGGCTTCTGTATCGATCGGCCTGTTGGGGTATAATAACGGGCAATTGTAAGTCTCATTCCGGAACCGTCAGAAAACATGACGGGTTCCTGAACAAGTCCTTTTCCGAAGGAACGGCGGCCTATGATGGTTGCACGATCATTATCCTGAAGGGCTCCTGCAAGAATCTCGCTGGCTGAGGCGCTCCATTCATCGATAAGGACTATAAGTTTGCCTGTTTCAAATTCGCCCTTGCCTGTTGCCCTGGCTTCATTTCTTGGCTGGGAGCGTCCCTTTGTGAAAACAATAAGCTGGCCTTCACTAAGAAATTGGTTGGCTATCTGGATTGCAGCCTCCATTATTCCGCCCGAGTTTCCACGAAGGTCAAGTATAAGACTCGTCATTCCTTTTGACTTAAGATCTTTCAACCCTTTCATGAATTCATCAAAAGTGGTCATTGCAAATGTGTTGATCCTTAAATATCCGGTAATGTCATTTACCATATAGTCAACGTCAACGCTGTAGATGGGTATCTTGTCACGGGTTATTTCAAAGGGGATAAGTTCTTTTTGTCCGGTGCGGAGGATCTTTATCCTGACATTGGTTCCTCTGGGTCCTTTTAGCATTCCCATTACCTTCTCGTCGCTTACGTGTTTGCCTGCCACGAGAGAATCGTTAACATAAAGAATCCTGTCGCCGGGTAAAAGACCCAGTTTCTCCGAGGGTCCTCCCGGAATTGTACTGATAACGAGAATAGTATCGGTAAGCATATTAAACGATATTCCGATTCCATCGAAGTTTCCCTGAAGCGGTTCGTTAGCCCTTGCAAGATCTTTTGCCGGAATATAGACCGAATGGGGGTCGAGTTTCTTAAGCATGGCAGGGATAGCTGTCTCAACAAGGTCAGCCCTGCTGACCGAATCAACATAGTTCGATTCGATCATATTGAGGACGCTGTTGAGCTTGTCATTTCGTGATCTGATACTTGAATGGGGCTGGCTATCGGAATTCGCCGGTAAAAATTTTCCGATAAAAATACCTGCTGCAAGAGCTATTGCAAGGATCAATGGAAGAAAAACGGTTCTTCCTGTATTATTGTATTTCATATGTTTCTTTTTCCGGATCAATAAATACTAATTCTATTCCTGCACGTTTAAGCAGATCGAGCCCGTCGGTCTTATGATAACGATTGCAGTAAACCACTCTCTTTATGCCTGCCTGTATTATTAGTTTTGAGCATTCCATACATGGGGAGGTAGTTACATACAGAGTAGCGTCTTCGCTTGAATTGTTCGATTTGGCCACCTTTGTAATTGCATTAGCTTCAGCATGAAGGACATAAGGTTTTGTGACGTTATCCTCATCCTCACAAACATTTTCGAAACCTGATGGAGTACCATTATATCCGTCGGAAATGATCATTCGTCCCTTTACAATCAGAGCCCCTACCTGTCTTCTTTTGCAGTATGAGTTCTGAGCCCAGATAAGGGCCATCTCAAGATAGCGGCTGTCAAATGCTGCCTGTTTTTCTCCGTATGGCTTAGTCAAATCGTTCCCTGCCATTTTAAATGCTTATCGTGCTAAAAATAAAAGTGCACAAAGGTAAAAAATTTATAATTGTTTTACTAATATGATTGGATTTAGGGATTTCCTTTCCGGAATAACTTCTTAAATCACCTGACTGTATCTTTTGTGGATTTTAGCAGAAACAATAACAGTAATATGGAATAATTGTTTATTTTTGTACTTCCGTATCTGCTTAGACAGGCATATGTTGACTATACTTTCCTTTAAATTCTAGATTTATGTTTAATACAGCCCATTTTCATCCTATGATTGTGCACTTCCCAATCGCACTTATTACCGCAGGATTTTTTGCGGATGTTGCTTTTCTTTTTTTCAAAAATGAAAAATGGCTTTCAAAAGCCGGGTATTTCATGATGATCCTTGGAGCCCTTTCAGCAGTAGCAGCTTGGTCTACGGGTCAGCTTTTTACAACCGAACCGGTTCAGGGGGAGATAGTAAAAGTATTTGAGCGTCACGAGACAGGTGGTCTTATTACAATGATTCTCATGTTAATCGGCTCGGCTTTCAGGATCTGGCTTGTAACTCAGAAGAAAGAAGAGACTCCCTTGAAGTGGATAGCCTTTGGTTTATACTTCCTGGCATTTGCTGCGGTGACATTCACGGGATTCATGGGTGGTACTATGGTTTATAACTATATGATGACCATTTAACAGGAATCTTCTAAATATAATTTTCGTCCTAATTAAATTAACCAATTTAAAAACCATGAAAAATCTAAGCAAACTTTTTATTTTAATTTCGGCAATTGGCTTTCTGGCAAGTTGTACTTCAAAACCGGTAGCCTCAATCGATAATCTTAAAGCCGCGTATAACGGTGAGTCAACTGCGAGTGCCAAATATGCCGCATTCGCTGAAAAAGCAAAAGCAGAAGGTCTTGATACTGTGGCTGTGATGTTTCTTTCAACCTCAAAAGCGGAAGCTATACATGCCGATAATCACAAAAAAGTTCTTGGAAAACTGGGTGTGACAGTTGAAGGACCGGAAATAGGTCAGTTTGCTGTTTTGTCGACCGCTGAAAACCTTGCCGATGCCATTAACGGAGAAACATATGAGATTGAAACGATGTATCCGGGCTTCATTGCAAAAGCAAACGAAGAAAAGGCAACCGATGCAGTGAAATCATTCACCTGGGCATTCGACACAGAAAAAAAGCATCAGGCGTTTTATAATGTAGCTCTTACTGCCCTCAACGGAGGAAGCGAGAAAAGCCTTCCGGCTCAGTGGTTTGTTTGTCCGGTTTGCGGAAATACTTACGATTCTGCAACGGTTGCCGAAGCCTGTGATTTCTGCATGACTAAAAAGGAGAAGTTTTTGACTTTCTAAGTAATTCCAGGTAAAAATTAAAAGAGGCAGTAATGAGCCCCCTCCGAAAAAGATAATAAATGCAATTGCCACGAAGACACGAAGACGCTAAGTCTTACAAATAGCTTATTATTAATCAATTACCGTGGATCAACTTCGTGCCTTGCCGCCTTCGTGGCAAAAAAAAGACTTTTCGGAGTAG
>CAIMVD010000264.1 GCA_903844815.1 uncultured Bacteroidota bacterium
ATTTGAAACCGGACAAAAAGTTATGGATGCTGATCTTGTCAATCATGTCTTTCACCGGATCCTTATCGATTCAGAACCACTATTCTCCAGTTACCGCAGCCTTATCCCCTCACAACAGTTTAAACTTCTGCAGGCCCTTGCCCTGGAAAACGGAGTCACTCAACCAATGTCGGGCAGCTTTATCAGGAATCACGATCTCAATTCTGCGAGCTCGGTAGCAACATCACTAAAAGCTTTATCTGAAAAGGAGATGATTGTAAAAGAAAATGACAGGTGGAAAGTTTATGACGTCTTCTTTGCCAGATGGATGGAGTACAATTACAGGAGATAAATGAGAAGAAGAGAGGGGGACGGAGAGACGAAGAGACGGAGAGACTAAGAGACGAAGAGACTGAGAGACGAAGGGACCTGCTCTGCACGACCTCCACTACTTAGCTATTATTTCATCATGACGGAATCTGGAAATTCAGGCTTCCGTACTTAAGGGAATAAATTATAAATGTCTTTTCTGTGCGCGACAATTATAAACCGTACTGTATTATCGGATATTTTGTCAATTCCGATTCTGTACTCACCGATTCGAATTCTGTAATATGTTTTGTACCCGGTTAGTTTTTTTATATTCGACAATTCACTAATGCTCCCCGCCTTTTCAGATTGAATGATGACTTTCTTAATTTTCTGAAAAAGTAATTTATTCCTGATCTTATCAAGTGATTTTTCAAATGACTTGTCGAATTCAACGATCATTTCACCATTAATTTCGTCATAATAGTTTCACGATTTACAGATTCACCGGTTTTAACTGAATCCATCAGTGAACCAAGTGCGAAATCCTCATACTGTTCGTCATCAAGGTCAATTACGTTTCCCCCAAGCTTCTTTGCAAGATCAGCCAAAATCTTATTACTTTTTTTGTCAGCTTTAATGATTATAGCACCCATCTAATGTTTTTTTCAAAGGTACAAATAAAATCTATGAATTGTGAAATTGGTAAATGTCCCGGATGATTTGGAACTCCGCCTGCAACCCCGTAGGGGTGGAATAGTTAAGAGATGGGGAGATGGGGTGACTAAGAGGGACTGAGAGACGAAGAGACGGAGAAGGGGAGACTAAGAGACTAAGAGAGAGACGAAGAGACTGAGGGACGTCTATGGAAGTTGATTTTCCGAAACGCGAAACCGGAAACCCGAAACGATAAACGAAAAACGAAAAATATTTCATCTCTGAAGTGGAAAAATAGTATGGCCAGAAAATTATTTAAGTAATTCGTATCTTTACAAAACCACTTTAAACATTGATTAATAATAGTTGAAGAATTTATTTGGAAAAATACACTGAGATGCAACATTCAATTCAGATTAATTATCCAGTCCATTTTCCTGATGCAATGCAAATGGATTCTTTACAGTTTGAGAAAGCTGCTAAGATAGCAATGGCTGTAAAACTATTCGAACTGAAAAAACTTTCATCAGGGATGGCCGCTATGCTTGCAGAAATGGACAGGGTAAATTTCCTCCTGGTCCTGCAGCAGTATGGTGTGGCTATGATAGACCTGGAAGAAGATGAGTTATTAAATGATATTGCAAATGCATAAAATAATCGTCATCAACACTGGCCCTGTTTTAGCCTTGGTTGCAGGTCTTGGAAATCTTGATGTTCTGAGTAAGTTATATGATGAGGTTTATGTGACAAAAGAAGTGGCAACTGAATTGATGGTTGATGGAATTGAACGTTTTGCAGCTAAAGAATTTGTAGAAGCCGGGTTTCTGATAAAAATAGAAAAGCCTGTTGTAATTTCTCCTCTGCTTCGTAATATGCTTGACATTGGAGAAGCTTCAGTTATTCAATATGCACTTGATTACAATGTACCTCTTGTCTGTATCGACGAAAGCGCAGGAAGAAGGATAGCCCGTTTAAACGAACTGAAACTCACTGGCTCCCTTGGGATTATTTTAAGGGCAAAATCTGAAGGATATATTAGTGAGATAAAACCAGTTTTAGACAAAATGATAAAACATGGTATTTTTATTTCTTCAAAAGTGATTTTATTAGCTTTGAAAGAAGCCAATGAATAAGTGATTAATCACTTATTATTAAGAGTTTCGCATCTTCAGAGTTTAATCCTTGTTTTTGAACCCTGAAACTTTGAATCATGAACCTTAAGATGTAACACAGATTCCCGCTGATTCCACTGATAGGAATTTGAATGTAAATTTTTTCAACTTGTACACCGCTATTTTTTATTTACTGATTTAATATTATGTCAATACGATGCTACTTCATCGAAAAATTTCGGCAATAGAGTCCTCAGTCTCTCAGTCATTTTCTTAACCTGGAGATCCGTCTCGACCACCTCCTTCATGGCATCCTTTTCCTCCCCTGGTTTTTTATAAGCATACACATTTCCCGGCTTCCGGTGTGGCTGGCTATTATTGCGGGGATAGGACTGGCGGTGGCTGCCGAGAGTGTGCAGTATTTCCTGCCATACAGGGCGTTTAATGTGAATGATATGATATCTAATGTCATCGGAATGATGCTGGGGTTGGGGATACTTGTCTTTTCTATTGATAAGGACGCACGACACACGGCGCACAACGCAAGGTAGGAGATGTCTTGCGGTCTTGCGGTCATGCAGTCATGCAGTCTCAACATAAAGACGACTTGCACGACAAAACCAAATATTACCGAATGGTTACTTCCTACTTAACAATAATATTATGATTTCCCGTTGGCTCCGGAGGCAGTTGATATTACCCTGATATGAAGCATAGAATTTGCCTTAGTGCGACAAATTTAAGATTCTATCATTGTAATTTACTGATATTCAGGTAGGGAAAAATCATGTCACAAAAAGGCGGACAAGTCAGGAATAACATAAATCTCCTGCCTGATCAGGTTATGTTTACTTTTCATCCTCAGAGGTGGACCAATAATCTGTTACTCTGGCTTAAGGAATTAGGGGTACAGAATTTTAAGAATGTGGGGAAGTATTTTATAGTCAGGATGAATATGGAGTAATAACCCGGCTGTTTGAATGAACACTCGGATAAACTCTAAAAGTTCTCCGAACATTTAGGGGAAACTATGAAATAAGTAATTGATTTTTCAAAGATACAATACGGACTTTACCGAGGGTTTATGATTATCGAGATTTAATTTCATTTGATAAGCCGAGAATTTAATCAGGATAACAAAAGTGCATCTAGTCAACTTTTTCGGATAGTGTTTAAAAAAAATAGAAACATGAGTGCAAACTCATTTCAATTTTCTTTCTTAAATACTAGGCAGTTAATATAACTTTGGAAGCTTCTAATTGTGAATTTCGGTCTTTAACTTGAAATTCTTTTCTTACAGCTTCCATTTGCACATTCATTGCAGCAATTGCTGCAATATTTTCAGGCTTGTCAAGATATATTACCTTGCCTTCAGCTTTTAATTGAGCCTTAATATCTTCTGTTTCATTTACTTCGATCATTTTCAATTTTTTAAATTGTTTTCAAATATACAAAAGTTTTTCAAAGGGAATAAATTACTTATTAACCTACTGTCTTTTATATCAACATAAATATATTTGTTTTGATATACAGCCAAAATCAATGGTTTATATGTGTATTTATTCGCTTCTGTTGCATCTAGTATAATTATTCCATTAGCTAATTTGCTCTTTATAAGATCCTTAGTGCTAATTTCGGCAACCCAAATGAATTTTGGCATTACTGTCGAAAGAATAATCCCTTTTAAATTAGCTTGCATCTCTCTATTAATAGCAACTTTATCCTTAAAAGAACGAGTTGAAGTTAAGAAAAACCGTAATACAATTTCACTATTATCTGTCAAACTAACATTTCGGTTAACTAAAAAGTTCAAAACAAACTTTTTTGCTTCAAACGCTTCCAAATATATTTTTGGATAAAGAGGTACAATAAAATAAGTTATTATGCAATTATGCCAATCTGGATTAAGATAATGAGTAGCGGGATTTTCTAGAGAAGCTTCTTGGTATGCTGGTTGATTATCATCAATAAAAATAAAATTTTTCTTTAATTCATCATAGTCATAAACTATGATATTTTTATTCTGATATTCCTGACTTAAGGTAGGATTAGAATGCCTCAATGGGGTAAGTGCATCTATTTGGTTATTCGTTGTTATTACGTGTCCAATGCATAAGAGGGCGTGACCTATATTTCCATATAAATGTCTGTTTTCGATAGCAATTATTAGGGGTATGCCACTTTCAATATAGCAACTTAAAAGCTTTTCAAATTCATTGTCATATTCTTCTCTCGAATAAATTATTGTACCAAATCCAAACTCTCTAAGAGCATATGAAATTTGCTGGATATTCAAGCCTCTGGAAGGAATTTGTCTTTCTGCAGAAACTTGATTTAGTGTTTTAATTATCTGTGAAGGTAAAACTGGTTTGTATTCAGGGTATCTTGCACTAAAATACTCCATTATTGACCAAATAGTTGTTTCAGCACATGTTATAGTTTCAGTATCTTGCGAGGAATGAGGGAAACCCTCTACTTCAAGTTTAATAGAATTTGCAGATGTCCGGTAATTAGCCTTACAACATATAAAATTATTTGTAGTTAGAGCTCGAGGTGAAATTATACCTCTCCCTATAAAAACAGGGTCAATAGGTCGAAGTATAAAAAATCCTAAATATTTTTCCTGAAGCAATTTTATATTTTCCTCATTTCTAAAATCTTCTACTTTAATTTCACCATCAAATATTGATATCCTTACACAATTTCTTTTATATCTTATTAGTTTTGTTGAATAATAGTTGTAGTAACTGTCACGATAAACTTTATCGACATAGTTAGTTTCTGCCAGAAAATAGCTATTATCAATTAGTGGATTTATATGCCTTAATAGTCCATTTGTTGGTTCATGTATTAAATGATCTGCATAATTTTCATTTAATGAAAAATCTTCAGTCAGTAATTTCTTAAACAACTGATACGCCTCTGATTTAGGGGCTATCTTTAATGCAATTTCCATTTAGATTCATATTATTTTCAAATGTAATCAATATTAGTAAAAATTTCAACTTCAATAGATATCATAATCCTGTCTTAATGGCAAAAGAACTAACACTGTAGAATCCAAAGAACGCGGTCTAGTATTTTATAATATAAATAATTATGAAACAAATGACTGAGAGAGAGACTTGGCGACTAAGTGCCGTCAATAATTGTCAGCTATCTTTCATTCCAAAATGATCAGTAAACTGTAAGTCGGTAAACGTTTCGGAATGTGTATGGAATGAGGAACCCGGAATAAAAACTTTATTTGAATGATTATTGCCTTTAGTAAATTTCTCTACGCCAACCCTTCAAAAATCTTTTGGGGTTATATTACTTTCATCCTCCTGATGGCAGTAATGCCCCTGAACGGGTTGAACAGTCATGCCCTGAATAATATATATATTGTGGAGATCCGTCTCGACCACCTTCTTCATGGTATCTTGTTCCTCCCCTGGTTTTTTATAAGCAACCGCATTTACCGGCTGCCGGTATGGGTGGCGGTGGTGGCGGGGATAGGACTGGCTGTGACGGCCGAGGGGGTGCAGTATTTCCTGCCATACAGGGCGTTCAATGTGAATGATATGATATCTAATGTCATCGGAATGATGCTGGGGGCGGGGATACTTGGCTTTTCTATTGATAAGGACGCACGACACACGGCGCACGACGCACGGAGAGACGAAGAGACTAAGAGACTAAGGGACTGAGGGACTGAGAGACTGAGAGACGGAGAGACTGAGAGACGGAGAGACTGAGAGACGAAGAGACTAAGAGACGGAGGGACTGAGAGACGGAGTGACGAAGAGACTAAGAGACGGAGAGACGAAGAGACGAAGAGACTAAGGGACGGAGAAGGGGAGACTAAGAATGGCTTTTCTCATTCCTAACCCCCATCGGGGGTGATATCCCGGTAGCAGTGAAACCAACCTCTGAGTGCAAACCCCGTAGGGGTGGAATAGTAAAGAGAGGGGGAGATGGGGAGATGGGGAGACTAAGGGACTAAGAGACGTAGGGACTAAGAGACGAAGAGACGAAGGGACTGAGAGACAATTAATAAAGATAAGATTGAACCTTGAACCTTAAACCTCGAACCTCTACAAAATTGTCCGCGGCGCCACTTCGGTTTATTCAAAAATAGTGTAAATTTGCAATTATAATATCGGTATAATTTGATTGAATGATGAATCCCTTTTGCTTGAAAAGAATATGCAGCAATTTAAAATTATTATATTCAGTCTTTGATTCCGTCAGATCTCTAAAATGAAAATTTTATGCTGGTAAAATATGAACAACGAAGAAAAGGATAGAATTATTCGTTTAATAAAAAGTGCTTTAAGAGAAAAACGAAGTAAGAAAGCAATTACAGACACTTTTGTAAACGCTGGTATAATAAACAGGAAAGGTATCCTTAAAGCACCATACAAGGAGATTTACATTCCGGTCAGAAAATAAATTTATTAATGTACTCCATTCGTTCTAACCTGATCCTCGGTTTTCACGGATGTGAAAAATCGGAACAGAAGAAATTAATTGAGGATTCGTCTTATATCAGGTCAAGTAATGAATCCTATGATTGGTTAGGACATGGCATGTATTTCTGGGAGAATAATCCGGAAAGAGCGTTAAAGTGGGCTGAACAAAAGCAAAGGGCAGGGACTCTTGAGAACCCTGCAGTAGTTGGTGCAGTAATAAGCCTTGGCAGATGCCTGGATCTTATAGATTCTCAAAATATTACAATTTTAAAGAATAGCTACGAACTCTTCAGAACAGAGTCCGAATCGCTTGATAATCCTATACCTGTTAATATAGGTCACCCTAAAGATAAAAGCCCTGACAGAGTTTTAAGATACCTTGATTGTGCTGTTATTGAATATGTGCATATTCCTGCGATTTCGGACACTCAGTCCTGCTGAAAGCGGACAGTCAGTCCTGACTAAAACGGACACTTAGTCCTGCTGAAAGCGGACACCTGTTCTTGCGGATTTCGGACACCTATTTCATCATTCATTTTCGAAGATATAATTCGTTTAAAATTAGCAATTTTTATATTTATCTCTCAAAGTATCTCCATCCAGGTCAATTCTGTGTGAACTGTGAACCAGTCTGTCGAGGATCGCGTCAGCGATCGTTGGGTCTCCAATAACGTCATACCATTTATTAACAGGCAGTTGTGAAGTTATTAATGTTGATCCTTCTCCATGCCGGTCCTCAAGCAGCTCAAGAAGTATTAATCGCTGAACGCTATCAAAAGGTTTAAGTCCAAAATCATCGATAATAAGTAAATCCTGGTTTTCTATTTTTTTTATCTCTTTATTGTAGCTGCCATCCGCCTTGGCGACCTTCAGCTCATCGAAGAGCTTAATACTGTTACGATAAAAGACTTTATAACCCTGCTGACACGCCTGGTGCCCCAATGCAGAGGAGAGATAACTTTTCCCTGTTTAATGTAAAATTTTACATTATTGTGGTAATGTAAACTATATGATAATGTAAAGTGGAGGTCGTAGAATCTCTTAAATACCTGCATTAATGACCTTTTTGTTACAATAACACTTTACATTATTTTTTTATCTTGTATATG
>CAIMVD010000265.1 GCA_903844815.1 uncultured Bacteroidota bacterium
ATTGATACTGCCATAAAAAATAATCAAAATGTGGTGGAAGCTTTAAGTGTTGTAGCTGCTTATAAAACCAACTGATTCACTCTATTATTATTAACTTTAGGCACTCTAGACACTCCTAACTCTAGATCACTGATTAGTTACTGCATTCTTAATTGCCGAAATCTTGTTATTTTCCGTTTTTATTTGATCCGGCCATGTTTGCCAACGGTTTTTGGCTTTTCCAATTTAGCATAACATATAGCGATTCAATTAGAGTTACAAGTGCAAAAAAAAGAAGGACTCCTGTAAATCCAAGAGTCCGTTTTATAATTGTCGCGTCTTGAAAAACAAGGTTAAAGACTAAATAAATTTATCTTAATGGTGGAAATGTAGTATTTCCTGGTTGTTTACACAATAAATGTACCACTTATTGTAACTAGCCGGACATGATTACAAATAGAAACGTGTAATTATGTCATTGCAAAAACGAAAATTTACCAAGGAACAAAAGCTTGATATACTCAAAGTAGCATCCTGATCCCGGGAAGAAGATCATATAAAAAGACGATGCGTTGTGCAGGTTGACTTACGGAAGTTGGGTCTTTGGGTCTCGTGGAGAAGATCCGATTAATTCCAAAAGTGTTGGCGTGCAGTTTGATTTCTGATTTTCACCTGGGGACCATCCATCCTCAAGATCCGGATTGAGGTAGCCCCCTAGCCTCCCCCCTTACTCGTATCCCCGTTCATATAATACCAAAAAAGGTTCGTAAAAAGAGGGTACAGTGATCTCAGCGAAAAAATTTTCTGAAAATTTTGTAGGATCCAAGGTTATGATAAAGCAGGAATTTTTTTTTGGCAAATTGCTCAAGTCAAGGGTGTAATTTTTGACCGGTTTCCCAATTAATGGCATAACTTTGATAAACCATTAAATTTTCATTATGGATTGGGACCAAACATATGTGAAAGGAAATCTTAGAGAGGCAATTTACACTCTTGTAGTTAGCCCCGATGATATTAGGAAGAGACTTGCCCAAGTATATAAGTTATATTTATTTAAGTTAAGGAAAGAAAACTTTCCTGAGAAGCTTCAATATGATTGGGAATGGATCCAAAAAGAACTAAAAAGATTTGGGCCTATTAAAAGAGAGGATGGATCAACATTTATAGGGTCAGTTGATCATACATGCAGAAGGATAAAAAACAAAACTGGTGTTAAGATTGCAGAGAAATTGTTAGCAATGTATTTGTATCTTGAAGAAAATTAGTTCTCAGATTTTTATTTAGTAGTTATTCCCTATTTCTATTGTATAGGTTCATTGGCAAATAAGTCCCTGGAAAAAATCCGGTCATATTAGGCTTATCTTCGGTAATAAAAAACAAGGATAAACTCCAGTTCTGGCTGGTTTGCTCCGTCAAAGGAGTGGTCTTTTAATCCGGTGGTTATATTAATCGGTTTTTCCGTTTTATGAAAACCAAACTTAATGACAAAAAAGACATTTTAAATCCAGGGTTCACAATATACTTACGGCACACCTAAGTATATAAAATATCGATGCATAAAATAGCATTGTAAAGTGTTCAGTCGTTTATATGAAAAAATTCAAGGAAAAAATTCATCAAAACTGGCCATCATGTCTTAAAAACCAATATATTGAAGAATGCAAAAGGGAAAATATGATGAAGCAATTTTACCTGTACTCCAGAAGAAAAGTAATATTAAATACTGGCATAGTAAGTTCCTCAAGGGCTACTGTACTTAATCTTAATCAGATCAAGACAGAGGTAATTGTATGTCTTAATGAAAAAGTAACTTGCTGTATTATGCGTTATAACAAAGATAAAGTACCTTACTGGAAGTATCGACCTGTCTTGTCTCATTCTGATATTAATGATGCTACTTCGGAACAGAAAGAGTTTTATGATTTTTTTAAAAACTCATTTTTAAATGATGATTATATCGAATTAGAAGGAAACACAATTTATTCAGTAATTCTTGTTTATTATTTATTGAATGAATATAGCAAAAATAGAAGTATTAAAGAATTGGAAAACCGGTTAATTATTCTGAGTCAATGTTACCCAAATACTGAGATTTTTGCATTAGAAAAGCTAAATGGAAAGCATTGGAATATATTCAGTATTTACTGGAAGATTGGAGATAAATTGAAGTATATCATTAATTTGAATAAAGATGAATTTGAGATTCTGAACCTTCTTTATCGACCGCGAGGCAGGTTTTGTGAAATTGAATTTTGCTTAATTGAGGTTGCCAAATTATTTCTCTTGCTTATTAAAGAAATGGATACTAGCTTCATCAAGAAATCAACATCATTTATACAAGAAATGAATTTAATAGCTGAATTAAGTATAAAAGACTTTGATAGATCCGATCCATATTTATTAGACTATTACAATTCTGCTCTAAAGGATAGAAAAGAACGATTGTACTGGAAAGTAATTGAATTATGTGAAAACAAAGTAAGAGAGAAATATGGTTACAGAGAAATGATAGATTTGAAAAGACAAAGAGGCGAATTCAATTCAAGAATTTTGCGTAAAGCAAGAAGTTTATTGTCTAAACTAATCTCAACTGTAAAAATTCCCGATGAATCGACTGAAGTTTTTTTGAATGCTCTCGATAATACGAGATGGAGGTTAAAAATTGAGGAGATTAAATCGACATTTCCAGTTAATGGAGATCAATTCTATGATAGTGTTATGTCACTTGCAATGTTAAATATCAAGAACCCCTCAATATGTAACATATTTTATGAAACCTCAATATTTATTGCGTCCAGGAATAGATTGGCTTCATTAAGGTTATATGCCCATTATATTTATTTCGGTCAAAGATCGGCTGTAATAAAAAATCGGGAGTTCCCCAAGGCAGCGCAAGAAAAACTATTTGATTCTGTTGAACAAGCTCTTGATTTTAAAAAGATTGTAAATGAATTAGTAGAATCGAATGGTATTGATAAGGCGATCGAAGAAATTCCCCAAATTTATATCCCAAAACGAAAATCAATATTATTGGATATGTCCCTGATTGCGGAAATAGAAAATCAACATAAAAGTACCATTGGATTATTAAATGAAGTCCTGAAAGGAGATGGCGATTCTCATTTTGTCAGAAATGACCCAATTGGAAGAGGGGAAAACAAACTTAATTATTTGTTAACCAAATATAATGATCAATTTATTTTAACAAATATTCAGGTTGAAACATTGGATTTCTTTGTAAAAAGTAACTTTCGATTATTGAATTACGATATTGAGGAATATTGCAAACAAAAAAGTACATTTAAGAACACATTAATTGAGAGCCTCAACGAACTTTTTTACGATTTCTTGGGTGATGTTCTGATAGAGGAGGAAGAGGGGGAATATGTAATTAATGAAGAATATTATCAAAGAATATTGACAAAATGACCGGGAATATTATTCCTAAAGAAGCGACTTCTATTATCAATTCCCTTATTGGCGGTGTAGTACCGAGAATAGGAATACAACATATTACCGTAGGCAGGTCCGAAGAAATTAAAGCTGTTCTCTCAGCTTTAGAAGATGTGATGAATGGACAAAGCTTGGTAAAGTTTTGGATTGGCGATTTTGGTTCTGGTAAATCGTTTATGTTGTACCTATTAAGTACATTAGCTCAAAAGCAAAAATTCGTCGTTGCAAATTCAAGTTTCACCGCTGAGAATAGAATTTACTCAAATGATTGGAGAAGTGTAGCCCTTTACACATCCATCATGGATGGCCTGACAATTCAAACTAAACCTGAAGGAGGAGCATTACCAACGATACTTGAAAAGTGGATAGAACAGGTACTAATCTCTACATCACTTAATAATCACATTCCCCCCTTAGAAATAAGGAGTGAAAGATATCATTCACTTATCCAAACTAATATAATTAAAACAGTAAATGAAATTACCGATGTCGGAGGTTTTAATTTTGCCACAGTAATCTTAAAATATTATGAAGGATATATCACCGAAAACGATCAATTACGAAGAAATGCTTTAAGATGGCTTAAAGGTGAGTACAGGACTAAAACAGAAGCAAAGCAAGATCTCGGCGTCAGAGATATTATAAATGACATGACATATTACGATATGCTTAAGAATTTTTGCAAATTGTTCGTAAGCATAGGATATAGCGGATTTGTATTAAACTTTGACGAAGCAATCAATCTGTATAAAATTTCAACATCAGTGATAAGAGATAAAAACTATGAAAAAATCTTATCCATATATAATGATTGCTATCAAGGGAGAGTGGATAATATGTTTATAAATTTTGCCGGGACCAAGGAGGTATTATTTAATGAACGAAGAGGGTTCTTCAGTTATCAGGCTTTGAAATCAAGGCTTGAGCCAAACAGATATGAAACTGCTTTAATGAAGGACTATGCTCAACCGGTTATCGTGCTTCAACCTTTAAGTCATAGCGAAGTATTTGTATTGCTCATGAAGTTGAAATCAATATTCGAGTTAAATTACAAAACACAGATTGATTTTAATGATGTTGATATAAAGACATTTATGGAAGAATTGTTTAATAAGCCTGGTGCTTCTGAATTTCTCACACCAAGAGAAGTAATAAGAGATTTTCTAAATATATTAAATATTATTCGTCAAAATCCATGCGTCAACAAAACTGAATTGATTGGTGAGCTAATAATCAGAGATAAGAGACCTGACGATTCTATTGTAAATGGAATTGAAGAAATGTAATGACTTATAACCAATTATCCGAGCCGATCAGAAAATTCCTTTATGATAAAGGGTGGAAACAACTTCGACCGATACAGATTGCAGCTATCGAGAGAATCCTATCAACCGATTTCAATTATATTTTATTATCATGCACCTCTTCCGGTAAAACGGAAGCCGCATTTTTGCCAATTCTCTCAAAAGTGGATTTCAATGAAAGAGGTGTTCAGATTTTATATATATCTCCTTTAATAGCCTTAATAAATGATCAGTTTTTGCGTATAGAAGAGCTGTGTAAATATTTGGATATCAATGTTACAAAATGGCATGGTGAAGCTAACAGAACTTTAAAAGAGAATATACTTAAACATCCTAATGGAATTATATTAATAACACCAGAATCACTTGAAGCTTTGTTCGTTAATAATCCACGGTCCTTGAACACGCTATTCTCAGATCTAAAATATGTTATTGTTGATGAAATTCATTCTTTTATTGGCACTGACCGTGGGGTCCAATTGAAATCAATTATTTCACGATTACAAAAAAACCAATCGAAACGATTCATTATTGTCGGCCTTTCTGCAACGATAAGCGATTTTGACGAAGCAAAACGGTTTACGGGCAATGAATTAAACACCAAGGTTCTAGTTGATAGGACAAAAAAGAAGATAACAGCCCACTTTCGTTTTTTTGAGCAAGAAGAAGAGGAACTTACTGATGAACTTCTCGAAGATATATACTTTCAGACTAGAAATAGTAAGGTCTTGATTTTCCCTAACTCAAGAAGCAGAGCTGAGGAAATGGCAGTTAAATTATTTAAGTTATCAGAAAAAGAAAAGGGCCACAGGAACTACTTTTCACATCATTCCTCTGTTGATAGGGAAATAAGAGAGTATGTTGAATACTTCGCTAAAAATAGCATTAGACAAAATTACAGTATTGCCTGTACCTCTACCTTAGAGTTGGGTATTGATATTGGATCTGTTGATGAGGTCGTTCAAATTGACTCAACCAGTAGTGTTACTTCACTCATTCAAAGGGTAGGAAGAAGTGGAAGAAATGATGGTGCATCAAGTAATCTGTTTTTATATGCAACGAATGGATGGCAACTTTTGCAATCTCTGGCCTGTTGGGAATTATATATTGAGGGCTTTATTGAGCCTCCTCAGATAAGTAATTATTCTTATGATATTTTACTTCACCAGACCTTATCAATTGTTAAAGGTCAAAATGGGATTAAGATTAAAGATTTGCGCCTTCAGTTGAGTGAAAATTATTCTTTTAATCAGATAGACATTTCTGAAATTGACGAAATAATTTCTTATTTAATTGAAATTAACCTTTTGGAAAAGCTTAGGCAAGAGATTATTATTGGATTAGAAGGTGAACGAGTGGTAAATAGTCATGAATTTTATAGTGTGTTTGTAGATGAAAAATTTTACAAAGTATTTAATAATGGAATTCCAATCGGGTCAATTCCCTTATCACCAATGATAACAATAAATAAAAAAATATTTCTTGCAGCCAGAATTTGGAAAATACTTTCAATTGATAATCAGGCAAAAAGAATTAATGTTGAAAAAGCAATTGAAGGCGAAAAGCCAAGATACTATGGGTCGGTTTCGGATGTACATGCAAAAGTAAGATCCAGGATGCTGGAGATATTAAAAAGCAATACAAAATATGAGGTATTAGATAATAAGTGTCAGATTGAGATTGACAGTATGAGAAATGATTTTCTTGAATTTAGGCTAAATGACATTGAAATTGACAGGCCTATATTATCATTCAACAAAAAAACCCAGGTTTATACATTCACAAGTAGTAAGATTAACCGAACAATTAATCTTTTATTTCAAAAAATCAATGCTCGGCAGGATTATGATGAAACAAAAAGTATGTTTGAATTTGCATCGGCTAACCACAATGGTCTGGAGAAATGGGGTTTAATATCTAATGAACTTAATAACATTGATTCATATCTCGACGAGACGTTAAGGGAAAACA
Source organism: uncultured Bacteroidota bacterium (assembly GCA_903844815.1). Lineage (GTDB taxonomy): Bacteria > Bacteroidota > Bacteroidia > Bacteroidales > VadinHA17 > LD21. The sequence continues at coordinate 6,708 of CAIMVD010000265.1, forward strand.
AGGAGCTAATAAGTTTTTCGAAGTGGGGCATTTTTCTGCCCCAAAAATTCCAAGTCAAATTGATTAAAGAAAAATTATTGGATATTCCAGGTACAACGAAATTTATAAACAATGTGCGATTCAACGGGAATTTTTAAACGAGATAACTTATCACATGAGGAAACCTCCAAATACTATTTATAAATATCGAGATTGGACAGATTCTTATCATAAGAGAATGCTATCCAACAACGAATTATATCTAACCTCGCCAAAAAATTTTAATGATCCTTTTGATTGCAGAATAGGACAGAATTTTTCGTTATTATCAAAAGAGGAATCAGAAAAGTATATTACTAACCTTGCTATAAGTCATTTTCAAGAAGTTGTAAAACAAGGAAACGATTTTAGTGTGGTTCTTAATGATTTTGAAAGAAGGTTTCAGGATAAGGAAGTGTTTCAAGCTAAAGCTGATTCTACACTTTTTGCAATAGAAGATCATTGCTATGGAATATTCTCTTGCAGTAGGAGGTGGAATAGTATTCTCATGTGGTCTCACTATTCAGCAAATCATACTGGGATATGTATTGGGTTTCGGTGGGAGAAAATGATGACCTTAATAGATAAAAATATCATTGGTAAGTGCGGCGATGTTTCATATGCAACTAACTTTCCTAAGCTAAAACCGATTGTTGCGAAGTTGGATATTGATGTGATGAAAAGAGCATTTATACAAACGCATACAAAAGCTAAAGATTGGAAGTATGAGGAAGAATATAGATTTATGCAGAATGATCCGAATGGAATTTCTGAATCAAAGCGAACTATTCATATCTCGGATGACTTCTTCTCAGAAGTTATTATGGGTTTAGCAATTCCTGACAAATTCAGGGATGAGGTATTGAATATTTGTCGCAAAAAAGGTATTCCTGTCTATCAGGCTAAAAAGAAGAAATTTAAATTCGATATAAGTCGAGAAAAGGTTATATGATTCAGACAAACATAATACTAACTATAAAAGACGGAAACCTTGACCACATTCAGCAGATCAATTTATCCGGCGCCAAGTGGTCCGGGTCACTGAATTTTCCAGCCAAAATTTAATGATGTTTTCGGAAATTGTAAGTTACAACAGTTAATTATAGATATAAGCTAATATGATCGCTATTAAAGTCGGTCTAATGACACCTTACATATCAATGTCGTTGACTTAAGCTATAATGGTTTGTAATTCATGTAGTAGAGTTTCTTAGGTCGTTTTTTTCTTTCATTCTTTCTGCCAGTGCGGATGATTTCCCTTGTTTGGCTCACAATGGAATCAAACGCCGCAATAG
>CAIMVD010000266.1 GCA_903844815.1 uncultured Bacteroidota bacterium
TAAACAGGAAAGTCTTTTTTGGCTTCTGCATTTGGGTATCAGGCGTGTGCTCAAGGTTACAAGGTAGCGTATTATAACTTTCAGAAACTCCTGATGAAAACCAAAATTGCCCGCAAAGACGGAACCATTTACAAATTCTTTGAAACAACTTCAAAGACAAATCTGCTTATTATCGACGATTTTGGGCTCTCTCACCTCGACCAGCAACAACAAATGGATCTGATGGAGATGATCGAAGACCGGCATGGAAAGTCATCAACCATCATTGCCAGTCAGTTACCTGTTGAAAGCTGGTATGATGTATTGGGTGAAGAAACCCTGGCAGATGCAATTATGGACAGGCTTGTGCATACCGCATACAGAATTGAATTGCGTGGAGAGAATTTAAGAAAAAATCGGTAATATTGTCAGTCATTCAAGTTCTCTGAACCTTCATCCCTGAGGGGGGTCAATATGACCGGAAAAGGGGGTCAACATCACCGGAATATCCAATTTACAAAATCAACAATTATTTATATTGTGTTCTATACTTCTTTAATGATAACAAGATAACAACCGTGAGTCATATTTTAAAACCTGATGATTACTTGATTTGGCAAATATTTGAGAACAAAGAATTCGATGAGATAATGTCTATAAAACTGTCGATGGAAATTAACAAGGAGGAGGACTTCTTGGAATTTGATTTCTAATTACTGGTCAGTATCCCATTAAATATGTTACGATATTAGTAGTAATACTACCTTTTTTGTTACATTTGTAATGAAAAGGATATATTAGTATTTGAAATTCATTAAAAATGTTCTAATTTTGGGAGTATGGCTACCAATTCTGACAAAAAATTAATGAACCTTCTGGCCAACCATGTTCCGGAGACAGTTCTTCTAGCATCCTGGTTGAAGGAAAATGGTATCTCAAGGGATTTGCAGAAATATTACCTAAGAAGCGGGTGGCTTGAACATTACGGATTCGGAGCATTAAAAAGACCAAACGAGAATGTACAATGGGTTGGAGCCATGTACTCATTGCAGAGACAGACAGATCTGCATGTACATGCGGGAGGACTGACTTCCCTATCACTCCAGGGACTCACACATTATGTTCGTCTTGGGAAAGAATCTATCTATCTATTTTCACCACAATATGTTAAATTACCTAAGTGGTTTCTTGATCAGGAATGGAGTAAACAAGTGAAACATGTTAAAACTAAGATTCTACCTTTAGAACTTGGGTTGTTGGAGTATAAAGCTGGTGCCTTAGACCTTAGAATATCATCACCTGAACGCGCAATCCTTGAGTGTTTGCATCTGACTCCACATCATTTTGATTTAGTGGAATGCTATCAGGTTTTTGAAGGCTTGTCAAATCTCCGCCCAAAACTACTACAGGAATTGCTTGAAAAATGTGAATCCATAAAAGTGAAACGCCTGTTTTTGTACATGGCGACTAAGGCGAAGCATCAATGGCTCCCTTTTGTGGATCAAACAAAAATCGGATTGGGAAAAGGAGACAGAATCCTGGTAAAAGGTGGGGTTTACATATCACAAAACCGGATATCAATTCCAAAGGAACTGGCTGCATTATGATTTCACAATCTTATATATTACAGGCCGATCTGCTACTTCAGGTAATACCGCACATTACTTAAGAGAAGACACTTGCATTGAAAGGAGGAACTGCCATTAATCTTTTTTTACGGAATATGCCCCGTATGTCAGTTGATATAGACCTTACTTATCTACCTTTTGACGACAGGGAAAAAGCACTTTCAAACATTTCAAATGCACTTGGAAGGATAAAGGCAAGAATCGAGAAATCACTTACAGGGATAAGTGTCAACAACCATATTGTTGATGGAACTGATGTCAAATTGTTTATACAATCTAAACAAGCGCAAATAAAAATTGAGGTAAACACGATAACTAGAGGTCATCTTTATCCAACAAGAGTACTTCAGGTACATGAAACAGTGCAGGATAAATTTCAAAAGTTTGCTGCTATACAGGTTGTCTCCAATGCCGAATTGTATGGGGGTAAAATTTGTGCGGCACTTGCCAGACAGCATCCCAGAGACCTATTTGATGTGTATTTGCTATTTCAGGAATCAGGCTTCATTGAGGAAGTTAAAAACGGTTTCATTATAGCTCTTGTAAGTCATATGCGTAAAATGTACGAGGTACTACTACCCAATTTTCTGGATCAAAGATCTGCATTTGAGAATCAATTTGAGGGGATGACCGCAATTCCATTTACATATGAAGACTTTGAAAGCACTCGTGAACGACTTGTCAGAGAAGTGAATTCAAGCCTTTCAGAAAAGGACCGTTCTTTCTTGATCAGTTTTAAAAAGGGGACACCGAATTGGTATCTGTTTCCAATTCCAAGGCTTAACGAATTACCTGCAGTTCAGTGGAAGTTGAAGAATATTAATAACTTAATTAATTCCAATCCCAAAAAGCATCAAGAATTATTAAAAAAGCTGGAATCTTATTTCTCTAAATAGAAATGAATACGCATTTTGGGATTAAAGGGTACTCAAAATTCCCCGAAAATATTAAATATGTATATTTCAGTTCAATTATATACCACCATTTCAGTTAAGAAGTAAAACACTTCACAAAAGTAATTAAAAAGATTATTGTTGGTTTAGCTTGGAAAAAGAAGGAGGTACCTCCTTCTTTTTCCAAGCTAAGGTGGCTGGCTTGAGTAGATTGGATTTTTCATTTTTCCATCATTTGTCTGGTTTCCTTAACACGGAATGATTTTCCACTCATGTTAATAATAAATGCTTTATGAGTAAGTCTGTCAACCATAGCAGCTGTAAGAACCGTATCTCCAAAAATTTCACCCCAGCGATCGAATGTGAGATTTGTGGTGATTATGGTCGACTTCCTTCCGCAACGAAGCGAGAGGTGATTAAAAAGCAGTTCAGCACCGTCTTTGTCGAAAGAGATATACCCGAACTCATCACATATCACCAGATCAAATTTTTCGAACCTGCCCTCAAGAGTTCTGAGCATCTTTTGTGACCTTGACTCACGTATCTGGGTGAGCATCCTTGATATTGTGGTAAAGTGTACCTTAAATCCTTCCTGACAGGCTTTAATTCCCAACGCTGTAGCCAGATGGGATTTTCCGGTACCAGGATTTCCTGATAGGATTATGTTCTGCCCGGTTTTTATAAAATCAAGTCTTTCGAGTTGCGGAAGCTTTGCTGACGCATCCGCGGGAAGCTCATCCCTTTTAAGGTCATGAAGGTATTTATACTGAACAAAACCAGCCTGTCTGATATGGACTTTTTTACGGTTTTCCTCACGTTTTGTATATTCTCTCTCCATAAGCCTGAGCAGGAATGCTTCGTATGAAAGGCTTTCGGCAGCAGCCTCTCTTGCCTGTTGCTGGTATTCGCCCCTGAAGGCAGGTAAATGCAGGGTTCTGCTCAACTGTTCAATTTGTTGGTTTATATCCTTGTCTATCATATTGCTCATTGATTTATGCGGCGTTCTGCCAATAATGTTATCTCCTGTAATTGTCTGAATGAAAGATCCTCGATTTCATCGGGTTTCTTTGCCTGTGACGGCGATGAAGGCATGACATCTGACTGGTTGCCCACAAGTGCTATAATCTTATCTGCGGAGATATCCAGGGGACAAAGCCTGCTTAACCTGTTTACCGCATCTTCGAGTTTTTCATGTTGGATGTCGTTGTTTTTACAGTACAGCAGGATATCTATAAACCCCCTTGGGTGGCTCGCAAAGTAATGCTGGTATAAAAGTCGGATTGAAGCCGGTGCCTGTTCAAGAGCGACCGAGCCGTGAACAGCCCCAGGTTTGCGTGAAAGAGTAGTAAGATAGTGGTCAATGTCAAGCTGCCATTGGAAGGTACCATAATTACGCTCATGAGTGTATAAATACAGGTTGTTGTGATATACCTTCAGACGGTTGGCATAAACTTTTACATCAACGATGCGCCCAACAAGGTAATCCGGGACAGAGTAACGATTGGTCCCATAACTGAAGGTGGCATACTTATCAATTTTCAGACTTGACATGAGATAACACTCCATCTCTCCCGGATATTTCCAAAGATGCTTCTTCTCTTCTGCAAGTGCCTCTGAAGGACTTTTCCCTGCTGAACTGGTGGACAGGTTATTTAACTTCTTTATTGTTGACATAAGATGATCCTGTGCCTGTTCATGGCTCCCAAACTCATCTGTATGACTGAATGCCTTGCGACGGATGAACTCAACGCTCCGCTCAACATGTCCTTTTTCATTGCCCCTGCGTACATTGCAGAACCGCCAGCGGAAATGGAACCAGCCAGACAGATTGGTAAGAGCAACCGTGGGGCGTTTTTCAGTACGGCCGGTAAATTCAGCTATGGCTACTCGCATATTGTCATAAACCATCTCGTGGAAAACTCCTCCTATGTGTGCAAAAAAGTCGTTGTGCGATTCCATAAAGGCAAGGGTATCCTGGCGTACGTAGAGTCTGGCATAACGATAGTTGCCATAAGCTGAAGTGAAGACTGCCAGAAAAAAACGCTTCTGGACCCCTGATATTTTCAATTTTGTCTCAGCCCAGTCAAATTCACACTCTTCTCCCGGCAAATATGATTGCCTGATAAAAGCTTCCCTTTCTGATATTGATTGGCTACGGATATGGTTGCATACCGTCGTGTAGCCTATTTGATAACCCAGCGAGAGAAGGTACTCGTGTATGTCGACCTTACGCTTTATCTGCTTACGTAATCCGTTTTGCCGCTTACGCTCATTTTCTTCCATCTGTTCCCGGATCAGTACCGATATTTCAAGTGTCAGCTTGCGTTTTGGCCTGCCAGTGACATCATAATCTGGTGGTGATGTACTGTAGTCCTGAAGGGTTTCTTTGGTCCCTTCTTCTTCTGACTTCTCCTTCGCCTCCAGATATTCTCCCAGGTATTTTTTTACTGTCTTGCGGTTAAGTTGTAAATCCCTGGCTATTTTCCTTTCGCTGTCACATTCGCGAAAGTACCTTCTCAGGATTTCTTGCTTCGTATCCATTTTTATCATCCGTTTTTGCGTTGCTTTTGAAATTCCAAAGCAACTCGTTAAACACTAAAAGTGGTATACTTTTCAACGA
>CAIMVD010000267.1 GCA_903844815.1 uncultured Bacteroidota bacterium
AAGGTCGGCGTTATCATTCGCGTATCGCTTGGGAAAATTGGTAGTAATAGTTGTCCCATGCCTCCAAAAGTAACGATTTTTAGTTTACGCCCAACAGCATCTTATTGGCTGATAATCAGGGAGAGGTCTTGGAGGTCTGAGATTAGATTCCCCCTTAAAATAACAATACTATTACTGAAAACAGAGGGCTGAATTCAAATTTTAATAAACAAAATGCAGTCTGTATTTGGCTGTTTGGGAAAGCTGGAAGGGGCAAATATGGTTCGAAAGATTCACCCCGGCAGGGGTAGAATGTGAATAACCCCCGACGCCAGTCGTGGGTGAGGACTCCACACTTCCTAGTTCCCTGTATGGGCACAATACCTGCGTAAATCTGAACAATAATTGGAATAAAAAGTATAAATCCATAAAACGCAGAGGGCGCAAAGGGTATGGAACTGAGGGCGCAGAGTAGATTTTGAGCAATCCGGAGGGGGCAATATACACTGCATTATCTTCTGTCCGGTTTCAGCAGGAATCACTGTCCGTTTCTACAGGAATATATTGGTATATCAGTGCTTGTTCACCTGTCCTTTTATTTCCTTGAGAAGTCGAGACGCTTCATGAAAAGCAGATAGGAGATCTGTTCAATTGCTGTGAGTGGATTGGCAATTCCTCCTTCCCAGAAGTTCTGCCAGAGTTTGTCAATGAGTGATTTTAAAGCGGAGTTATTCTGTAACATTATTTGTTTTTCTTTTTATTCTTCTGAGCATCTTTAAGCATTTTCTTCTCATCACTTTCAAGTTTTCGCTTCACCTTGGCTACATCTTCCGAAGCCGGCAGCATTTCAGGCCTTACCCCTCTTTCAATCAGCATTTTTCTAACTGCAAGATTATTTTCAACATGTTCTTTACCTATTCTTTCCTGCCCCCTTAGGTCTTTTTCCACAACATTGTGTCCGGTAAGTTCTGAAGCAAAGTCTTTAGCCTTTATTGTTAGTGTCGATAAAAAATCAGCAAGAGGCCTGTTATCAGGAACCTGTAATTTTCGCTTCATATCATTGGTGCTAAAACCTCCAAAAAGTGCCTGGTCGCCTTTACTGCGAATTAGAGCAAACCCTTTATCATCTACACCCCTTTCATAAATAATGCCTGATAACTTCTTTTCAGATTTAGAGAGTTTTTCCCGCGCAGAAACCCTGGCGACATCAAGTAACCTCTGTTCAATCATTTCCTGCTTTCGTGTTTGTACAGCAAAATATGTTTGTGCAAAAGCTACTTCACTTTTTGTTGGGTCGCCATTTTGTGCTACCAAATAACAAGCATATCTTGTAAGAGCTATGTCTTCAATTTCTCTCTGGGCTCCTTTTCCTAGTTCGATCATTTTGTTGAGATCAACAAAATGATCATCAACTGGAATTCCACTTGTTATACATGCATTTTTAGCTTTATCAATTACCTTCAGAAAATTACGCCATTCAGAATAGTTTAAAATAGCCTGTAATTCTCTTGAACTCCAACATTCAACTCCTTTAACAATGTTACAAGCATTTTCAAATTTTACAAACAGCTCATTGATAAGTTCTTTTTTCATGCCGCAAGTACTTTATGAGTTAAACTTAAAATTTCGTCAATCTCTTTTTGATTGAATATTCCCCTGATACCATCCGGATGAATTAATGTAGATGGAGATTCAATCAGGTTCCGTTTACTTACCTCGCCTTTTTCCAATACAAAATTCCTGAGCAGGTCGAGAAACTGTAATTGCCGCCTTGTGAGATAAGTGTGGCGGTTAATGAAATCATCGAAGGCTTTGGAGACTATTACTGCGAAAGTCTCCAGGCGTTAAATTCCAAGGCGGTTATCGATGATTTCTTTACGGGTCAGGTGTTCGGGTTTCAAGTCTGATTTTAATTAGCGTTTCGGCCTCTATTTCTTTTCCATTTTAGATACAAGTTCCGTAAAGCTTTTTGCAGCATTTGTAAATTCAGAAGGCACAAGAACTATTGTTGTTGTATTGTTATCAATCCCGATTTCCGATAACATTTGCATCCGTCTTAATTCGAGTGAAAAAGGACTTCCTTCCATTACTTTTGCACCTTGTGTCAGTTTAATCGATGCTTCCAGTTCTGCTTCGGCTTTAACAATTCTTGCCCTTTTTTCTCGTATAGCTTCGGCTTCACGCGCCATTGCTCTTTGCATTGCTTCGGGAATTTCAACATCTTTCATTTCAACCATTTCTATCTTGATACCCCAGGGTTCTGTTGCAGAATCAACGATTTTTTGAAGCGTTCCGTTAATTTGTTCTCTTTCGCGCAAAACCTCATCGAGTGAGTGTTGTCCTATTATGTTTCTTAAAGCTGTAACTGAAAACTGATATACGGCTTTATTATAATCTGCCACTTTAATTATAGCATTTTCAGGATTTGTTATTTTAAACCAGAGAACGGCATTTACTTTTATCGTAACGCTGTCTTTTGTAATTGTCTCCTGTTGTTCAAGGTCAACAGTCTTTGTCCTGATATCAACGCGTTGTTGAGTATCAATTAATGGAATTATCCAGTACAGGCCGGGACCTTTTATACTTTGAAAGCGTCCAAGCCGGAATACTACCGAACGCTGATACTCCTGTGCAATACGAAATCCGGATAATAGTATTGCTAATATTATAATGCCGATAATTGGGATAATTGTCATGTTATTAATATATTAAGTTAAGTATTCTTTGTTAAAACCAACAGTTTCTTTCTTTTTATACACTCCAGAGTCAGTATAGTCACCAGGAGAAATCAATTCCCGACAGGATCAGAAGCCCTTGCTTTTTTTCAAGCTTTTGCACAATTCTACTTCTCTTAAAATTAACAATAATATTACCGTAAATACCGGGCTGTATTCAAATTTTATCAAACAAAATTATTTCTGTATTCTCATGTTTCCATAAGCCTAAAGGGGGACAGTTTGGTCCGCAATATTCAGAATTTGACGGGGTACAAATGCGGACAAACCAGGATTTTTGATTTGTTAAATTCTTTCTAATTCTTTATACAACGAACATTCAGGGCATGAGACTGGTCTAACATTGACGATTTGTGAATCCATGACCGGTCATAGACTACAAAATGTGACCAAGAATATTGATTCAAAGTAACTGTAACCCTGGATGCTGACCACCAGCCAGCTCCCTGGCCCTCTCCGTCAAAATTGCCATCATATCCGCGGGCAGAGCCGGGCAAGGCAGTAAAACCGCTTTCGTTGGTTGCCTCAATGCTTTCTTCAACCCAGTTAAAAGTACCGGCTTCTTTGATTTTACCGGCAACAGTCCCCTGAAAACCTTCCATTGAGGCTTCCTCAGGGGTCATCCCCAGGGTTATTTTAAGGACTTTCCAATCATCTTCATCGGGCACATGCCAACCGGTGGGGCATAGTTTTCCTGTATTTACTGCAAACCAGTTATAATAAGCTCCATATATATTCTTAAACAGTGATTCATTATTGTCATACCAGCAATAACCGGGGGTTTCCAATAACCGCCATTCCATGTTATCTGCCACCAGAGGTATTGAAGTACCATCGTTTAATCTGCTGGTTTTAAGATTCTCTGCCATCCATTCCTGAGTACCAATCTGGATTGTCTTGTAGCTGTTACCGTCAATATCAGATACTTCATGATATGTTAAACCGGGATTAAAAAATGTACGGGCAGTCGCCGGTTTTGTTGTAAAGGTAACCTGATTACCATAATATGTGCCTGAAGAACTTGTAAGGTAAGCTCTTACATAGTACATGGTGTTTGAATTAAGTCCTGTAATAATGAGGTTATGGACACTCTCAGGAGGATCCGAAGATGCAATACTCTTGTTTGCACGTGTGGGTCCGCTACCGGTATTCCAGCAAAATCCAAATTCGATTAAAGAATCAGGACCCGCTGATAATATTTTTCCCTTACAAACTGAGGAAGTCCTGCCAATACAGGATATAGGGTCAGTTATCAGTATAGGTTCTGCCTTATCTTTTTTACATGACTGAAAAATTACAGCAAATAAAAAAAGACAATAACAAGCACTCCGGGCAGGATTCTTCATTGCATAAATTTATTAAACTGATTGTGAGTCGTTGTCTTTGTTCTTTGTGTAAAAAATAGAAGTTGTTTTATTTCACTCTGGCAATAAAATAGTCCCAGGTCACTTTTGCAATATCAGCGATTATTTTCTCATTTACCGCCGACTTTTCCTTTGAGTTAGTTACAAAGACGCTTATAAAGAAATGTTTTCCGTTTGGTAAAAAGATAATTCCTATATCATTTACGGCTGAAGTCAAACCATCTTCGTTAACTCCTGATGAACCTGTTTTATGAGCAACAATAGTACCTTTTGGCAATTGTCCCTTTAATCTGTCCTTACCTGTTTCTGTTTCTTTCATCAGCTTCCAGATAAAGTCGTATGAATTATCGGAAAGTAATTTCTGTTTGTTATAGTAAAATTCTGATAAAATTTCGTTAGCCGATTTTGGTGTTGTCCAGTTCAGAAATTGCATATCCCAATTGCTCTGCATCACCTTTTCATTGATTTTTACCGACAAATCTTTGAAATTATTTTTCGAGAAATAATCCTCAACAGATTGGGGTCCTCCAATAAGTTTTAATAACAAATCACAACCAATGCCGTCACTTTCCGCAATCGTGTATTTTAGAATTTCTGAGATTGTAAGTGTTGTTCCATCGGGATATTTTTCTTTGATAGGGCTGAAAATTTCTGGTAACAGGTCTTCCTTCCCAATTTTTATTTTTTGATTCAGGGAAAACCTTCCTTTGTCAATTTCGGATAGTACCGCCAGGGCAATATGAAACTTAAATACGCTTTGCATCGGGAAATGCCTGTAGCCATTTACTGACAAAGTATCTTCTCCGTTATAACCGCTGATTGCAACGCCAACTACAGCGTTCCTTGACGAAACGATCCGTTCTATTTTCCGGAGTAAGGTATCTGCCGGTTGAGCTGATGCAATGCCGGAAATTAATGGAAGGAGAAAAATTGTTAAGCGCAATAGTTTAATCATATTTCTAAACAATATCAGGTGTTTTATCAGGTACCATTTTAAGTCTCTTATGCAGATCCGTTTTCTTTTAAATATTGAGCCCCCTCCGAAAAAGATAATAAATGCAATTGCCACGAAGACAAGAAGACGCTAAGTCTCTCAAATAGCTTATTATTAATCAATTACCTTGGATCAACTTCGTGCCTTTGCGCCTTCGTGGCAAAAAAAAGACTTTACGGAGTAGGTTCAATATTCAATCTTATAGTCAGTAAAACCGATCTTCCGTAGCCGTTTATTCCGGATCCATGGTATCTGTAATCCCTGTTCAACAGGTTTTGAAAGGTCAGGCCTGCACTTATATGGTTCATTTCATAACTGGTACTTAAATTGAAGATATTCCAGCCGGGCGTACCTCCTTTTGGGATACGGTTATCATCTTTGTCGCCTGCTGCCAGACGGGTCTGTCGACCCGCAGCCAGCCATTCGAGACTTACCCACCAACGCTTAAGCGAGTAATCAATAGCGGCTCGTCCGAAGAGCGGTGGGATCCTTCGTACGGGTTCATTCTTTGATATGTTCTGTCCATAAGTATATGTTAAGCTCCCTGATAGTGAGATTGAGGAATTTAACTCATAATCCCAGGCTGTCTCAAGGCCCTGAATATATGCACGTTCTATGTTTTCTTTCATATAAACCTGGTAGCCTTCGATAGTATCACCGGGGATCTTGTTACGGACAATCAGGTCATATAGTTCGTTCCGGTAAATGTAAGCCTCTCCGTTTAGTTTTTCTCCGCGGAATTTATATCCAAACTGCAATTGCAAGGAATGTTCCGGTTTAAGATCCATGTTGGGTGTCTCATACCTGAAATCGACAATTCCCAGTGTTCCCAGATCATCAATATTAGGAGCCCGAAACCCGGTATTGGCCGAAACAAAGAGATTTGACCTTGTCCCCAGTTTCCTCATAACAGCAACATTTCCGACAAGGGCAGAAGGAGTAATCCTTGTATTTCCTGCTGATTCATCTGTTACTTTAATAATGTAAGAATTAAACCGTACGCCGGCTGATATTGTCCATTCCGGAAGTTCGAGTGTATGAATTGAGAAGGCGGCCATGCTTGTCATTGAGGAGCCGTCAGGGTATAATCCCCGTTTCGAAACGCCCGCTCCGGTCTGCAGATTATTATCAGTCCGGCTGCTTTTTACAAAGTCGTTGTATACTTCAAAACCGCTGTTCGACGACCAGCCATTTATGGCCGATGCCTGTACCTCTGCTGAAAATCCTGCAGATCTCACTTTATCACTTTCGGTTCGCAATACAGAGGATCCGTTTTTCTGCATTACCCGCACTTCGGTGAAGTTCTGAAGGGACCCCGTTATAACAGCCGATTTAAATAATCCCTCCCCGATTTTCCTGTTAAGTCGTACATAGCCCAACTCGCGTTTCTGCGGATCCATTTTATTTATCGCATAGTTTTCGAGGGCAATTTTATGGTATACAGGCACATCACTCTGATGAACCCTCTGGAATGCCATGATAACACTTGTTGACTTATCTAAAACCACTTTCCCTTTCAGGTCAAAATCCAATTCCCTGTAGCCGGTGGGGCTCTGTTTCCCGGTTGTATCACCTCCGATAATATCACCAAAATTCCTCCATGTGACTCCCCCCCTGAAGGCTGTTCTGGTAGCGCTGTAAGAAATTCCTGCCCTGACACTCTGTTCCATTCCCCGGGTTGCTAACCTTGAAATCAGGGTACTTCCCCAGACTGGCTTATCTGCTGTAACCGCATCGAGGCTGAAGGCCTGAATAGTACCACCGATTGCATCAGAACCATACTGAACCGATCCGCTGCCGCGAAGGACTTCAATTTTTTCAAGACTGAAAACATCGATTGTGTTGAAATACTGGTTGGGGCCATATCGCGATGCTGCGTTGCTAAGCCTGATGCCGTCGATAAGCAGGAGGGTCTGGTTGCCGGTCAGCCCCCGCAAAAACGGGGAACCTCCTCCATGATTTGTCTTCTGAACAAAGACTCCCGGTGAAAGGGAGAGGGCTTCCGGAGCAGACCGGAGCTGTGACCTCTCAACCAGCCTGCTGCCAATGACTCTCACAGCCTCGGGTGTTTTCAATATGACAGAACCATACCTGTTTGCGGTTACAACAACCTCATTCAGGACCTGTGAAGGCAGCATCTTTGAATCGGGAATTGAATCCTTTTCCTGTGAAAAGGCTGTTTGACTCCAGGAAAACAGTAGCAGTAAACAAAAGCACTTATAAGTAAATTCCAACATTTTACCTGACGAAAAGGTTACCATTATTAAGATGATTTTAAAGCATTCAGGAAAAACCAGCAGCTATAATATTAAGTTATTTTCCTTGTCAAATCCCCGAACTCCTGTTAATTTTTTGTTAATCCGAACTGTAGGAATAAAAAATCCCATAACAACAGTGCCTGTAAGACCGAGCAGTAAAAGAATCAGTATCAATAAATCAGAATGATTAAAAAACAGACATGAAACAGTTATCATTGTCCACATAAGAATTATCGAGAAAAGCTTTTGTCGGACAGACATTCCTTTATACACTTTGTAATTCTTTATATAAGTGCCTATAATACTGGTTTCCATGAGCTTTTTATAAACCACATCCGAACTCCTGGCGTACAACCCGGCGGTGAGAAGAAGAAATGGAGTTGTGGGTAACCCCGGAATAAAGATACCGGCAACTCCGATTCCCAGAGTTATTGTGCCCAGTAAGAGAAATATGACCTTAGTGAGATTCATTTACTTTGTTTTCGATAGTGTATAATTTATCAAGCTCTCCTGAAATTTCAATTGCTTCATTTATTATCTCAGCAGGGTAATCGTTGATCTCAAGGATCCTGATAGCGTTTCTGTTTTTAAGCTTTCCGGTTTTCAGTCTGAAGTCAAAATCGACTGTTTTATTTTCGACCTGTTCGCTGAAATGGTACAATTCATAAGTGTCATCAAGCATATCGGCCAGTTCTATGTCGTGTGTCGATACAAAAACTATATTCCCGCCCGAATTAAGATACGAGAGAACAGCCTTCCCTGCTGAAATCCTTTCGACTGTATTTGTTCCCTTAAAGATCTCATCGAGAAGGAATAAAACGGAAACCTTATCGCGGCTGTTTTCGATCATCTCCTTAATTGTTAAAACTTCTTCAAAATAATAACTTCTGTCGTTCATCAGGTCATCGCTGATCCTGATTGCAGAAAATATCTTAAGCCTTGGAAGTGAAAACTGCGTGGCAAAACAGGTGTTTATTGTTAATGCAGTAATGGAATTCAGTCCGATTGTCCTTATAAATGATGTTTTGCCCGACATGTTTGATCCGGTAAGAAGTATTGACTTTCCATCGACAGTTATGGAATTTGAAACACAATCGGGTATTAGCGGATGATAAACTCCATTAGTACTCAAAATCTTAAATTCAGTACTGATTTCAGGCAGGCAGTAAACACCGGGCCCCTTCCTTAATGATGTAATTGATATAAGGCTGTCAACATAACCTACGAAACAGAAAACTCTTTCTATTTCCTTCCTTTTGGTGTCGAGCTGTTCAAGAACGCCAAAAAGCAGAAGGGGTTCAAGAAGGAAAAGTGACTTTGTTATTTCAAGCATTGCCCAAAAGAGAATTTCCGCATCGCTTTCGAGCTTAGCTTCAAGTTTGAAAAACGACATTCTGTTCCTGACCTTGTCAATAACCTTGATTGAGTCGGGCAATTCCCTGTCGACTGAGGTAAACAGATCAAATTTAAGAAGATCCTTAGCTGTTTTGTTCAGATTCAGCAGCTGGGGTATAGAACCTGCATATTCATTCAGGTTTCGCTTATTCCAGAAATGGATTACAAAGTTAACCATAAATAAACCAAGCAGGGGAAAGATGAACTGAGGTGTAAAGGGCAGCATTAACAAAGAGAGGAAAGTCGCAAATGACAATAGAGGAATAATAAAGAACCATTTCGGCTTTTTCAGATGCTCATCCTGGAAAATTGAAGAGATGTAAAAGGCATTATCGCGCGATAGACTGTTCAGAAGAAGCTGAACCTTTAACCTAAGTCCGCTATCGGCACCAATTTTCTCTATGAGCGTCTCACGGGAATCTGATTTATCACCTGAAAAGGGAATTGTCCTTAGTGTGTTATAAAGGAACTGCTGCCCGACCTTTGACACCGTTCTGTCGGCAAACATAAATAGTTCGTTGAAATCAAGATCTTTACAGGTTTTATCCGAGACAGCCTGGAGTACTCCGGTATGATCCTTATTCCTGAAATACCTTTCAATAAGTTCAAAATTAAAAGAGTCGTCCTTTACCTTTCCGAATGATTCTGTAAATCTTTCCCTTATCTTCTTTTGCCTGTCGAACATTGTAGTTAAATTTTCTTTTTATTCCGATTAATGTTCCCTCTTTAAATCCTTCAAGTAAGTCGTTTCTCCGGATCTGACTTTGGGTTAATAAGCAACTTTCTTTTTTAACACGAAGGACACTAAGGATTACTTAAAGGGCACAAAGGAAAGAAATCAGAAGAAAATAATTATCCTGTGGATTTTTTTATTTTCAACTTCTGTTTAAAAAGAAATAGGCTGTATTGAGCACTGTGGCAAATGATACCCATAACAAGTAGGGGATATTCAGATATGCTGCAACAGGTCTTATCTTGAAGAAAAAAACTATCATTGTAAGTATGCTCACCCAGAGAAGAATTATATCTATAAGTGCAGTTCCAATCATATTGAAGTAGAAAAAGAAAAAAGACCATAAAAAGTTGAGAACCAATTGTACAATGAATATCACGATAGCGCGGGTCCGATCTCCTGACGGCTTTTGTTTCCAAACAAGATAGAGTGAGACGCCCATCAGAAAATAAAGAGTTGACCATACCGGACCAAATACCCAGTTCGGAGGATTGAAAGAAGGCTGGTTAAGCGTGGCATACCAGCCTGAAACTGACTGTCCCGTAAAGATGCCGGCAACGGCCCCGGTGCCCAGGGTAAGAAGAAGAGACAATACGAGTTTGTGAATCTGAAATTTACCCATTACGTGTACTTTAGTTTAAATTTGTTTGTCATTTATCAGCTGTTCAAACAGTTCAAGGTATTGACCTACATGATATCCGTCCATTAAACCGTGGTGGACATTTATCGAAACCGGCATTATCTTCTTTTCGTTCCTTTGAGTATACTTGCCAAATGTTATCTTGGGAATGCTGTCGCTGAATTTAAAATTGCGTGCGTGCGTAACACCTGAAAAACTGATCCAGGGCACTGTAGAATAATGAATTACATCCATCCTTGAAGAGTTTTCGTTTATCCTCAGCCCTTCAGTGCCTCTTACAATCCTGATCTCAGCCTGGGCCAGTTCAGAAAACTCACCGAACGATTGTACAAAAGGGATAAAAGAGAATGCAAACGTGTTGTCATCCCTGCTGATGGTTGTGGTGACATGAATTGTATCATATACAATTATGCCGTTGTCATGTATCCTGTATCTGAATTCCTCTGTCCGGTTAACAGCGATAATAGATTTATAATGGTAAAACAGGAAAAAAGGGATCTGATGCTCCTTGCAGAATCTGTAGGCATTTGTGCAGTCTATTTCAGCTACAATGCCGAAGAATGGATCGTCGAACTTACTAAAGAACTCAAAATGCTCTCTCCTGTTCCAGTTCTTAATGTCGAGAAGTTTATACATGATCAGAGAATATTTAAGACGTCGGATAATTTATCAACCGTAATAAATTCATCATCCACATGATTTTCGTGTATCTTTTCATGCTGCCAGGTAATTTCAAACGGGATATGAATTGCTTTTGCGCCTATTTTTATAACCGGCAGAATATCGGATTTTACCGAATTGCCTATCATCAGGAATTCATGCGGTTCAATATCGAGATGATTTATCAGCTTCCGGTAGTTGTTTTCATGCTTATCGCTCATTATCTCAATATGATGGAAATAATTCAGCAATCCTGACTTCTTAAGTTTTCTTTCCTGGTCAAGCAGATCGCCCTTTGTTGCAAGAATTAATTTGTATTTTTTCCTGAGCTCTTCCAGGACTAATTCAACATCTTCAAGCAAGACAACTGGTTCATCGAGCATCGATTTTCCCAATCCGATGATTTTACCAATTTCGTCGGTAGATATTCTCTTGCCTGTTACGCGTAAAGCCGTCTCAATCATCGACAAGACAAATCCTTTTATTCCATAGCCGTATACTTCAAGGTTTTGCATTTCGGTTTTGAACAGCTCCTTCATAGTCTCATCCTCAGGAGAATAGGGCAGAAGTATTTTACAGAACTGCATTTCGCTCTCCCTGAACAATGGTTCATTTATCCAGAGAGTATCGTCGGCATCAAAACCAATTATCTTAAATCCGTTTTCCATCTTGCATTTAATAGTGTCACTTGCTGTCAGTCATAAAATCGAAAGCTCTTTTTGAGATGAAATTGTTTTACATCTTTTCCCAGTTCACCTTTACCGACTTTGTGTCGCGCGAATTGGTACCGGCAAATATTACAAATTCTCCCCCTTCCCAATCGTATATCAGGTCGCTGTTATAAAACTTCAGGTCGTCAGTTTTAATACTGAATACAACCTCTTTTGTTTCACCCGGCTGAAGCATGATCTTTGCAAAATTCTTCAGCTCTTTCACCGGTCTTGAAATTGAAGCAACAGGATCCTGAATATAAAGCTGCACGATCTCTTCTCCGGCGTATTTACCGGAATTTGTGACCGGAATCTTAACAATCAGTGAATCCTCACCTTTTACCTCTGTCTTATCAGTCAAAATATCTCCATAGGTGAAAGTTGTATAGCTTAGCCCGTATCCAAATGGATAGAGTGGGTCGTTTGGGCTATCAAGGTATTTGGTGGAAAATTTATTTTCCGGCTGCATAGGTCTTCCGGTATTCAGGTGATTGTAATAGAGCGGAATCTGTCCTACACTTCGGGGAAATGTAGCTGTCAGTTTTCCTGAAGGGTTATAGTCGCCGAACAGTACCACGGCAATTGCATTTCCCGCTTCAGTTCCGCCATTCCAGGCTTCGAGTATGGCCGGCACATTTTCATCCTCCCAGGTCAGGGTAAGAGGTCTTCCGTTTACTAATACGAGAACTACGGGTTTCCCTGTTGTAAGAAGGGCTTTAAGCAGGTTTTTCTGAGCGGCCGGCAGACTTATGTCGGAACGGCTTGAAGCCTCTCCTGACCATGCCGCAGGCTCTCCAAGGACAGCAACAACCACATCTGAATTTTTTGCAGCGCTCACAGCTTCCCTGATGAGCTCCTCTGCCGGTCTGCTTACTTCTGCCTGACTGTTTCCTCCCTGCGCAGCCAGTGGATTGAACAGATTCAGCATTGCAGGATCGTCGGTGAACTCGCTGCCTTTTGCATAAATAACTTTAACTGCATCTCCCCCAACATTCTTTATACCCTCAAGAACTGTTGAAATAGCATTCGGATCACCTCCCATTGCCCAGGTTCCCAGCATATCGGCTTTACTGTTGGCCAGGGGACCAACAACGGCAATTGTGCCTGACTTTTTTAATGGAAGCAGCTGATTTTCATTTTTAAGAAGGACGGCAGAACGCTGCGCGAGTTCTTTCGATGCGTTAAGGTTTTCAGGTGTCATAAGGACAGTCTTTGCCCTTTCGGCATCAAGGTATCTGAAAGGATCTTCGAAAAGTCCGAGCTTATATTTCGCCTCCAGAACTCTCCGGCAGGCAAGGTCGATTTCTTCCCGGGTAATTTTTCCCTCATCGAGTGATTTTTTGAGAGTAGTAAGAAATCCTTCGCCAACCATATCCATATCGAGACCGGCACGAAGGGCGAGGGCCGAGACCTGCTGGAGGTCGCCCATGCCATGGTTTATCATCTCATTCACCGAGGTATAATCGCTGACAACGAATCCATCAAAACCCAACTGATCGCGGAGAAGGGTAGTAAGAAGCCACCTGTTTCCGGTTGCAGGGATGGCATCTACAACGTTGAAGGATGACATTACACTTCCTGCACCTGCATCGATGGCTGCCTTATATGGAGAAAGCCAGTAGTTATACATGGCAACCCGGCTGATATCAACAGTATTATAGTCTCTTCCTGCCTCAGAAGCGCCATAGAGCGCGAAATGTTTCACGCAGGCCATCATTGTATTGTTTGCTGTAAGATCATCACCCTGATAACCCTTCACCATTGCTTCGGCAATTATTGAACCCAGATAGGGATCTTCTCCCGAGCCCTCAGCAATCCTTCCCCACCTCGGATCGCGGGCAATATCGACCATCGGCGAATAAGCCCAGCAGATACCGTTTGCAGTTGCCTCTGTTGCGGCAATCCTGGCGGAGTTCTCAATCAGGGCAGGATCCCATGAACAGGAAATGGCAAGAGGAATCGGGAATATTGTCCTGAATCCGTGAATTACATCCATGCCAAAAAGGACGGGAATCTTATTCGGCGATTCTTTGACGGCAATCTCCTGCATGGCCCTCATCGATTCTATCGAAAAGCTGTTAAGCATGCCGCCGATCTGCCCTTTTTCCAGTTTTTGCTGAATATTCTCATTTACAGCAGAACCGGTGACAAAACCTCCAGCAATAGTGAGGTTCAGCTGTCCTATTTTTTCTTCCACAGTCATCCTGCCCATCAGGTCGCTGATATAGGCATCCATTTTATCCTCTTTCTTACAGCTTTGTAAAGTAATTGCTAAAAAGATAATGCAGGGAAAAAGTAACTTTTTCATATAGGGTAATTAATATGTTTGAGAATCATTATTGAATTAAAAAGTCCAGCCTGTCTTTGTCACAATAAGCCAGGTTACAACCGAAACGAGACCGCCAAGCGTTGTCCCCCAGATTAGGTCGATAACTGTTATAAGTACCGGCCAGTCCTTCAGGGTGGCAAGATTGGTGAGATCATAGGTTGCATAGGTTATCAGCCCAAAGAACATACCGGCAAAAAGGGCAAATTTCCAGCTCTGTTTTTCAATGGCAGGGTTTATTACAAACCAAACGACTCCGGCCAGGTATAACAGGTAAAAGAGGATTGCAACACCCCAGTTTGGAGAGGGTCGCATTATATACCCAAGATGTTTACTGTACAACTTGTTGGCAATGAATCCAAGCCACACAAGATCTATTGCACAGAAGGCTGCAAAGGCAACAGCATAGATTTTAAGGAAAGTAATCACAGGCTTAATATGTTAAAAGATAATTAAATGACGAATTTATGAAAAATTTCGCCAACCCTGCAGCTTACTGACTAAACTTACATTTCAGACGTCCGGGAAATTATATCGAACCAGCAGGTTTGGCCGTTTTGAAAACAATAAATGAAGCCACAAATGATTCCAGAAGACTAAGCGGTACTGCAAAAAACAATAATCCGGGAGGCAATACATCAAGGTTCCACAACACTACCCACATCAGTACAAAACCCACAAACCATGATATCAGTGCAGTCATAACAAGTGAGTACTTCCTTGAAAAAATGAAGACTGCAACGGCAAACAGCAGCGACCATATTCCCCAAACAGCGCCATTGACCGGAGCCGATGGGAAAACAATTCCAAGGGATTCATAATGGCTTCGCCAGTATGATTTAACAAGGAATTCATTTCTTACAAATTCTGACAGGCTTATCCACACAGTTGCAAGAAGTATTGGTACAATTATATTTCTTATTAACTTCATATTTAGATATTTATGTAGAATATTTAAAAAAATATTTAAGAACTTTCACAGAGGATCACAGAGATGCCACAGAGGTGCCACAGAGGTCCACGGAGGACTTTTCGACAGCCCCCTGGTCGTTTAAGTTTTTTTTGATTTCTTATAATTCTTCATCATTCTCCCGAATTGCCTGTCCTTTTCCCTTCTTTCAGTAACAGTCGATTCAAAAAAGGTCTTCTCCTTTTCAAGTTTCAGGTAATTATCATATGATGCCCTGTCGAGTTCTCCTTCTTCAACGGCACCAATGACGGCACAGCCCGACTCATGTATATGTCGGCAATCCTTGTACCTGCACTTCTCCGACAACTTAACAATCATGTTGAAAGTCATTTCAAGTCCACCGGAAGCATCTGCAATACCAACATCTCTCATACCCGGGTTATCGATCAGTATCCCTCCGTTCTCAAGAATTATAAGTTCCCTGTGACTTGTTACATGTTTTCCCTTATTAGTACTTTGACTTATTGAATCCGTTCTCATTATGTTCCTGCCGGAGAGATTGTTTAAAAGAGTCGATTTTCCCACGCCTGAGGAACCTAGCATGCAATATGTCTTCCCCTTTTCGATTATACTGTTTAGCTCTTCATAACCGTTATGAGTCTCATTACTTAGGCCAATAACCTGAACATTCTTAATCCTCGCTCTTATGTTTTCTATTATTTCATTTATCCGGCCATCATCCAATAAATCGGTTTTACTAAGTACAATGACCGGTTTTACTTTTGATGAATTACAGATAGTGAGATATCTTTCCAGCCTGTTAATATTAAAATCCCTGTCGGCTGCCTGAACCAGGAGAGCATAATCAATATTTGATGCAATAACCTGTATCTCACCGAATTGACCGACTGCCTGTCTTTTAATCACCGAAAACCTGGGCAGGATATGATGAATTAATGCCAATCCTGCTTCATATGCAGTTATAAGAACCCAGTCACCTACTGCCGGAAAGTCTTCACGGTTCCTGGCCGTGAAACGCAAATTGCCGGTTATTTCCGCGTCAAATTCAGAATCGGCTGTTTTTACTAAATACCGCTCCTTATGTTCGGCGATGACTCTGGCAGGTTCAAATTCGCCAGGATAATTCTCAATCCTGAATTTTTCCTGTTTGGTATTATATCCAAGCTCTTCAAGTATCATTTCCCTGATATTAAACGATTCACATGTTAAAAACAATTGTTCTGAAGGTAAGGTTTATTCTTGGCAAGGTAATTTTTTTCGATTTCGGGAGGCAATGCAGCCAATATGTCTGAATTGTTCCATTCATTACAAGCAGACTTCCATGTTCGAGGACTATGGAAACGACTTCTTTAGTAATTTTATGTTTGAATGAGAATTTACGCTCCGCCCCAAAGCTAAGTGAAGCAATGGCCCCGTTTTTCTTCAGTTCTTTTTCAGCATCGGTGTGCCATCCCATTCCTTCTTCACCGTTGTGATAGTAGTTCAGCAGGCAAGAATTAAATTGTTCACCGGTTTTTGCCTCAACTGCTGTTTTCAGTTTAAGTAATTCCTTTGTCCATGGCAATGCAATTTTAGTTGTGCCGGAATAAGTGTATTCAATACCTTTATCGCCATACCAGGCAACTTCCCTTAAAGTGGTGATCAGTCTTCCCATAATAAAGATCTCATCATGTTTCCAGTCAATTTTTGACTTAAGAAGTTCCAGATATTGGTCTGCCTCAGCATCAGGAAACATCGGCCCGTAATAATCTGCAATACCATCTCCGGGAAGCAGGTTCTGTGGCTCATAATGATTACTAAAAAGATTCATTCTCAAAATTGATTAAAATACTAAATGACTCCTTTTTGCAGACAATAAAGCTTAAAGTATGAGCCCCCTCCGAAAAAGATAATAAATGCAATTGCCACGAAGACACGAAGACGCTAAGTCTCACAAATAGCTTATTATTAATCAATTACTTTGGATCAACTTCGTGCCTTTGCGCCTTCGTGGCAAAAAAAAGACTTTTCGGAGTAGGTTCAAGTATAGAATCATGACCTTCCTGGAATTTTATTGATTCCTCAATCATTTTATCTTCAATGATTCAATAGGATAAAAATTCTTTTTCAACTACCTCATCATCTTAAAAGTAGACTTTCAGCCCTTTTGAGAGTTCAAAACAGTTGTTTCCAAGTGGTCTTCCCTTTCCATACAGCTGATTTTGAGTTGTGGTAAAAATGAACATCATTAATCCATTAAAGCCTCTTCCACGTTTTGATTATTTTTCCTGGCAATACAATGACAGATCTGAGGGTGGTGAAGTTCTCAGCAGTTTACAGTTGTCCGATTATTTTCATTGGGAGGAACATTTTCTCACTATCAGGAAGTTGTTCAAATCCATATTTCTTATAAAACTTAAATGCTATTTCATTGATCGGATCTACAACCACAGCCATTGCGCCAATGCTTTCGTTCGACAATTTGTAACTTCTAAAAAGTGCATCCATAAGTAGGTATTCTCCAAGGCCTTTTCCTTTTGTAGTAATATCTCTCGCCAGCCGTCCAAGCAAGATTACCGGTGCATTGTTGTTTTTTGGTATTTGTTTCAGGTATTTGTCCGGTATCGATTCCCGACCAAGACTTTCACTAGTCAAAGTATAGTAACCTATTACATTTTGTTCTTCATCAATTGCAACAAAACAGGTTGCAAGTCTTTTACGGATATCCTGACTGACCTGAGTTCTAATATACTCATTTAATGATTCTTCCTCGCAATTAAAATTTTTCCTGTTATGAATATTTTCCAGGATTTGAATTTTCACAAGAGTGCAGTTTGAGATTTATACTTTGTGGCTGCTTCAACTAAATTCTGATTCGGTTTACTATTCCCAAATACCGCATCGAAAAATTTCTCACGATCTCTTTCACTCGCAATAATTATGTCATTTTGTGCAACTATTTCCTCGGCATGTTTTTTAACTATCCGAACAATAAAACTGCCAAAAGATTTATCACCGCTAAGCTTTTGTGCTTTCTGAAAAATCTGTTTGTCATGAGATGATATCCTGATCTCAATTCTTTCATCCTTATTTGATTCTCTATCCATGATACTTTATTTCCAACAAATGTACGGCAAATATTCGTACATAACAAATTTCTAATTGCATCAGGAATGACATAGAGGCAGGTAAATAGTTTTAAATGTTTGACCGGAATAGAATTCCTTCCCTTTTACTAAAACCATTTATCTCCTTCTTTATATAATCATCGATATAAATGGTCATCGGCTCAATCATCGTGTCGCGGTATAGACCGATTTTGAAATAAAAATTCCCGGGTTCGGGATAACCATACTTTTCTACATATGCTGTTACGCCTTTATAATCAATTACTTTTTTCCCATTTATAGAGGCTTTTATGTGTCCGTTCAGATTCCTCGAGAACCTGATGTTGAATTTAAAATCCATCCATCTTCCCCTGATCTCTTCTTTCTGACTGTAAAGAGTAATTTTATCCGGGCCGGTCTGAAGTGTCACACGGAACTCCCCCGATTCGTAACGCAAAGCGAGAACTGGATTATTCGGATCGCAATTTCCTTCCTGGCAGTTTTGCTTCCACTGTGCAATTACAAGGCGGGTTGGCACTATAGGAAAATCAGTAGGGAGTAAAAGACTAAAGGAATAAGAATAATCCTTATGTTCTGCTGACATGATTTTTTTTGGCTCCCTCAGTTCGGCCCTTTCAAGGTTGGTTCCGATCTCTTCTTCAATCTGGTCGCCCTGGTGCAATGTCAGTTTTGCCGCTTTTTTACCTGACCTCACCTGTTCCGATTGAATTTCAAATGCTCCGGGAATAAACTTATCTGCGGTCCATACTTTACTCAGAGTATCCGATTCAAAATCATCCTGAAGTGCGCTCAGTTTATTTGAAGTGCATGATGAAATAGTTACTATAATAGCAACAGAAATAATTAGTTGTAATTTAGTTATGGTGAATATCATGTTACAATATTTCGGTCGAAATATTTTTTTCAAGTGCCTTGTCATGTGGTTCGGTGAATCCGAATTGTCTGTAAACAGATTCTCCGTCATTTGTTGCATGTAATTCAACCTTATCAAGACCCAGAATATTTGCTTCGTCAAGAAGTTTTTGAAAAAGCATTTTGCAGATCCCATTATTTCTGAATTCCTTTAAAGTGAACATATTCAGGATGTAACCTGTCCTGCCACTTATTGTTTCAAAATTGCCGGGTTGTTCGCGGATCACAAGACCGCTGAAGCCAACAGGTTTTTCATCATATTCGGCAATCCAGGCGATGAAAGTTTTGTTTTCAAATGCCCTTGAAAAGTAATCCGTCAGGGATTTTTGCAGGAGGGTTATTTTTTCCGGCGACCTTGGCCCGTAAGTCTCTGTAAGAAAGATGATCCGGTATTCGATTAACAGGCTGATATCCCTTATTGAAGCTTTTCTGAGCCTAATTTCCGACTTGTTGAGTTTCATTGAAATGATCATTTTTCGTTGTAAAGATTCTGAATTTCCTCCCTTGTGAGTGTTCTGTTGTAAATACGCAGTTCATCAAGTACACCGTTAAAATGATTATTGCTTCCTGCACCGCACGACAAGTTATTTCCAATATACACAGGTTCATTTGTGCTGTCGAAATATGATGAATACTCCCTTGTTTTCGTTGTGCAAAGAGTGCCGTTAAGCCATACTTCCAAATCAGTTTCCGAAACATTAATAACGCAATGTGTCCAGACTCCAATCTCAATCCGTTTTGGATTTGAGATAGTCCATAATGCGGGATTGGAAGGATAAACTAACAGTTCTGCTGCCTCAAACCACGATTTTACATTATCATGGATGGCCGAGGAATAACCTTCTTTATAAAATGCAGCAGCCAGACGGTTATCGGTTCTTGCCTCATAAGGACCGAAGGAGTAAATCAGAAAGCACTTTGAGTTTGTACTCATACTGTATTTCCCAATTATGACACCACTGTTTTCTGTTCCGGAAGCCCCTCTTGATTTCATCCAAAAGGAAAAAGTTAATCCTTTTTCAGAGTTAATAGTCCTTTTTAATTGAATATAGTCAGAAGTGCCGTTGAAATCGAGAGCTTTTCCCCGTTTTCCTGTGACATAATTTCCAGTTGTGTAATCAATGCCATGATTCCCGTTTCCCGCAGCATCTTTTACGTTTCCGTTAAAAGGATAATAAAATATAAGTCCATCTTCAAGAGAATCTGACTCTTTCGTGCACGAAAAAAGAAAAGCAGATGACAGCATAATGCAAATTGCAATTGTATGCACAACTAATGACAATCGTCTGTAAGAATTGTCGTTTATAAAGTTTTTCATCTCTTAACAGGATTATTCATTTATTGTTTTTTTGTTCACCAGTCATGAATTCACGTCGCCCTTCAATAACCAATCCTGCGGCCACAAAGATAACAAGCAGGAATACCAGGATTTTCCTCCTTTCTGAATGGACTTCAATAGTTATCAGATAAGTGAGTAAAACAAGAACCATCCATTTGAACACGTAAAACAGAACTTTCCATTTCTTCATGTCATTAATTTTTTAATGAACGATTTTAAAATACCAGTGAAAATATATTTAGCAGCTAATCAAAAAGACACTGAATAAATTTACAAATTATCTCCCGATAATTATCCGGTTTATTATTAAAAAATTGACAGGGATAATGCAGATTACCAATGTTTATATCTCTTATGTCCCTTTTTAATGAAACAAATTTTTTTATCAACTTTTCTATCAAGCCTAAAATCAAAAAATATCATAAAGGGCTACTTTTTGTAAAAATTAGTACTCTCAAAGATCTTATCAGCCGACTTTGCAATGAACCCACTGTAGAGATTTCCAGCCTGATCGTGAAACCGCTGGGCAAACTCGTAGTAACATGAAGGAATTTCATATTCACCTTCAATAAATTTTACTTTTACAATATCGGCCATTGTGCTCGATTGCTGCAGCAGTTCTTCGGGTGTCCCCTTTACTTCACCTCCGGCGCTGTTAAGGATGAAACCGTTTTTTTTCAATAATTCATTTACCTTATAAATGTCATTGTATCTGGTAAGTGAGTTTATTGATACTGTGAAATGATTTGCCCTGAATCCGAAAACATAGAACCAGGCAGCGTATTCCGACTCTTCTCTGAGTTTATTATAAATTTCAAATGAGGGAGAATTGAGAATTGGCCCTGAAAAGATAAGGTCATCAGAGGTAAAACTATTATTGTCGGCCTTTTCAATCAAATCATTGAATATGTTTTGGATAAATGGCGAACACTCCGGGAGTAAAAGCTGACTTATGAATACACGCGGAGCTTTTTTATCTCCCGGCAATTCAAAATGCCTGGCAAAAAGGTGTTTGTCTTTGAATTCATACTCCCCTGCCGGTACGTAACCGTTTTTAATAAACTGTTTTGCCAGAACATCTATACTCACAGGAGGATAATTAATAGTTCTGAAAGCAATATGGTCATTTACAACGGTTTCTCCCTCATCGGAAAAAAGATTGTAGATTTTTGCGGCCGACGGATTCTGTGAGGTATAATCGGTCCAGAGTCGGTTCAGGATATAATCAAGTTTCATCATAACAAAATTTGCTGGTTATATAAAACATTTTTCATCATAATAACGGCATTTATTTCCGGTTATTTGAATGAGAATCAATCATCTCATTCCATAGTGTCAGGTTCGAAGAAAATCCAGTGAATAGATGGATTATCCTTTCTGAGGTCTGATTCACATTTATTAATGTTTGAAATTAGCTCGTCAGCGGTATCGACCTTTATCATCCTGGCCTTAACAGCAACCATTACCTGCGGACCAAGTTGAAGGGTAATAAGATTAAGGACCCGTTCAATTTCCGGCCTCCCTTCAAGAAAGATCATAATCTCATCCCTGGTTTTACTGTCGGCACTTTGTCCAATCAGCAGACTTTTAACTTTTATTCCAAGAAAGAAAGAGACAAATATCAGAAGAACTCCGATTCCGATACTTCCTATTGCATCATAAACAGGGTTTCCGGTTACTAAGGAAAGAATAATTGCAAAGAGTGCGAAGGCGAGTCCCAGCAAAGCGGCAGTATCCTCCCCAAAAACAACAACAAGTTCGCTCTGCCTGCTGTTTTTAAGCCAGGTCCACATTGATTCATTATTCCTCAGCTTATTGATTTGTACAATACATCCGTAAAGTGAAGCTGCTTCAAAAACCATGCTTACCGATAAAACCACTATTGCAATTAGCGGATTCTTTAGTCCCTCATGCAGACTTATTTTATGTATCCCTTCATAAATTGAGAACAATCCTCCCATACTGAAGAGGACCAGGGCAACCACAAACGACCAGAAATAAATCTCCTTTCCGTATCCGAGCGGGTGCTCACTATCGGGCTTCTTCTTTGAAGCTTTTAAACCCCAGAAGAGCAACCCCTGGTTTCCGCAATCGGCATAGGAGTGGATCGACTCGGCCAGCATTGCCCCGGAACCTGTAAGAATGGCTGCAACGGTTTTTGTAATTGCAATTCCAAGGTTTGCCAAAAGAGCAAAAAGAATTGATTTTTTTGAAGCGTCCTGATGTGGCATTTATTGTTCAGCTTTTAGAAGAGACATAATACTTTTCGGTAATCCCAACCATTTTGGGTTCCAGGTTTAATCAATAACAAATGAAATGAAAATTTTCTGATTAAGGATTATTTCACAGTTAATTGATAGGCTTTGATCATTTGCCTGGCTACACTGAATCAATATTTGGTAAAATCTGCCTCTGAATTATTCGTTACTTATCCAAATTGCAAGGACTTTCAGGTAATCGGAGTTTACTGACTCAACATCCAGGTCATAAGTTGCCGTTCCTCCCCAGTAACCCACTTCAACCCTGATTAAAGTATCGTTTAAAATCGTCCATTTCCCGCGATAATCTGAATAAGTAATGGGCGGAGTCCCGCACCATCCTGCATTCTTTCTTTCCATGAGAGTGCCATCTGAATTAAACTTGTAACCAGGGTTGTCGGAAAATTCGTTACCCCTAGTGTATACCTGGGTATTGTCTATATATTCTGAATAATTCCATACCCCAAGAATCAGGTTATCAGGGTCGATTTCTATTTTGTCCTTTGTGCAGGATAAAAGAATAAAGGTTAGAATAATTGAAAGCAGACTAAGTTTTTTCATAATTGCAGCAATAATACTTAAATCCTGCACAAGAATTATACCAAAATAGAATGATATTTTATACTCATCTTTCAACCTGAACCAGTTTAAGAAACCCTCAGGTTCTGTTTCCATTTTTGAACAGGTCATTGGCCGGGCATCCTGATTCTCACTGACCCTGCCTTTGCCAAATCCGCATGTCTTGCCCCAGTAATAGCAATTGATACAATGCCTGCTTAATAACCTGTACTCAAAAGCTACAATGTAAAACAAATAGATGATCGCCACAATCCATCCCAGATAAGACATGATAAGAAATCCGGAACAGTAAATTAGGAATGTGACCAGGTTGGATAGAATAACTATCCTTGCAGGAAAATTCGAATAAGTTTTACCCGTTAACGTGTATATCTCCATTAAACCAGTATTCCGTGATCAATGCGGGTCAGCTCACCCATAACCATCTCTTTACCGTATGAGTCTTTTAAAAGATCAAAAGGCTTCTGGTTTCCAAGGGCATAATTTCGTGTTTCAAGCCAAAGTTTAAGTTTTTCCTTGTCTCCAAAAACTTCAAGCCCCAGGTTGGTTACCTCTGCAATTTCCAGGATCTTTTCAGCATAAATTGGTTTGAAAAGGGTGTTTTGCTGCCGGTATCTCGAAAGGGATTTGCCGGAAATATTCAGATATTCTGCCCAGTCGCTCAGGGTTAAGGGGGTCATATCACTGATAAGTTCAAACAATGAATAGGGAATACCCTTGCGGATGGCATAGACAAGGAACAGTTTATTTGAAAAAAAATCAGATAATGATAACTCTTCCGTTTGTCCAAAATATTGATTCTCAAGTCCGCTATTCTTAAAAAAACTTCTGAATTCATCGGTAAGCCTTATGCTTTCTGTACTCATACCTTCTGCAATAGAATGAACCGGTTCCATAACAACGGAGACTGCTTTTTTCGACGGTTTGTAATGTGATCCTTCCTTTTACAACATGACTTCAAATTTCCAAACGATTATCCTCAAAAATAAGACATTTGTCCGACGAATACAAAACTAATTTACATCTCATTGATTTCCTTTATCTTAACCGGACCAAACAATCCCGATGGCTGCAAGGGAGAATTCACGTTATAGGGGATTACGAGAGTCCATGTCGCACGTTTTTCTGCCGGCAATTTAAGATCACCTATTAAACGATTCATCCAGGTATTCACAACAGAAATCTCAAGTTCATTGCTGCCAGGCCTGAGGAAATCAGTGATATCGATCTGCCATGGTGCTGTCCAGACACCTCCGGCATATTGACCATTGATCTTCACCTTTGCCATTGCAGTCAATTGACCGACATTAAGAAGAAACTGTTTACCGGGCTGTATCTCCGGAATTGTTACCGTTATTCTGTAATCGGCTGTGCCTGAAAAGTATCTGATACTGTCATTTTCCGAAAGAGTCCAGTCTTCAAGGTTTTTGAATTCCACAGGGTTTTTCGGTCCTCTTCTGGCATGATCGAAGGTCACATTCCAGGGACCCGGCAGATCTGCAATAGTTTTACCTTCAGGAAAATTTGCAGCTAAATCAGCAACGGCAGAACCTTCAGCTCTCTTCCTGAAAATAATAAACTGACTTTCACCCGATTCGAGTTTTAAAGGAACAATAGTAGATTTCTGCTTTTGCGTAAATGCGGGCAAATCGCGAAGAGAACCTGACACAGAATTCCACACTTCGGGGCTTTTTCCTGTAATCCTGAATTCGGGAGTTATCGAAATTGTTGTATCGGACTGATTTGAGATAAAATAAATATCACCCTCCGACAAGGTCCGGTGAATAAAAAGTGCAGGACTACCATCTGCAATATGACAGTCGGGAAGTACTTTGATCAGATCGAACGCTTCCTGCATTTCCATTCCTGAAAGGATCATTCCTCTGCCAACTTTCCTGCTTTTTATTGTTATTCCATTAACAGCACCCCATAATTCATCTGCCATTTGTTTTAACTGCTTATCGGCTTCGGGATATCCCTGAAGGCTTGGTGAAAATTCCGGCGCCGGACCGAGGACCACAGCTCCCTGTTCCACAAGTTCCTTAATTTTTCTCAGCAACTCAGGCCGCATGGTCTGAAGTTTTGGCAAAACAAGGATACTATACTTCATCCCGTCAGGGAGAACAATTTTTCCGTCCTTTACTGACATTCTTTTCATTATCACTTCTCCATTGATATAATCGAAAGAATATCCTTTTGGCAGGGCAGGATCACATACTCCCGTCATCTTAGGCACATCCTCACCAATAAAATATGCTGCATCGGCTACATATTTTCCCTGCTGAAGCAAATAGTTAGTTCTTTTCAGATACTGAGTAAAGAGGTCTATCTGGCTGAACCAGGTGTTATGACGGTTAAACTCATTTCCGAACCAGGCATTAAGTCCGGGCTCCCTTTCGTCGGGCTGATGAATATAGACGTGCAGCAGGGTGTTGTTTATGCCTTCTGTGAAAAAACGGTCACCGCGACGTTTTAGAGTAGCCGGATACCGGGAAAAAGCATTCCCCGAACAAGTGAATGACTCAGCCGAGACCTTTGTCTTGCCATAAATATGAGCACTGGAAGAAGCTGCTCTGTTTTCGATATTTCCCAGGTCACCCTCGCTCCAGAACTCCCCTCCAACTTCATCAGACTGCCCTCCATATTGTAGGAATTCTCCAGGGAAGCCCCAGTGCCCGTAGTTCTCGAGCCAGGTGGTCAGGCCATTCTGGTGACAAATGTCCCTTAATCCTCCAACGTAATCGTAAGAGACCTTATCGGCAATAATCCTCCTGAGATCCCACAAGAACCTGTCTGAAATATCCCTGCTACCAACCACATTTCCCTTTAATACAGGTATATATGCTACAGGACTGTAACCATACCTTAAGGTGAATTCTTCAATGAAGCCGTCGGTCCAGTTCTGGCTTCCGGTTTCATAACTGTCCTGAACGGCAACCCTGAACGTAGTGCGGTCTCCGGCAGGCACTCTTCGCAAAATTTCACCAAGGAAGGCATCAAAGTGAGCTGCTATGTGCTTTTTACTCATCTTGTCGGCTTCAAGGCCGGTACCTTCGGGCGGAGCAGGACTATTAGTCTGACCTGTGGTTGTCATTCCGTTCTGCATTATGACCCAGCTGCCTTCAGGAATGCTCCACGTCAGAGTTCCGTCAGATGACATATTACCTGATAAGTCAATTACATTTTCCGGATCGATTACAAATGATTTATCTTCCGGCTCCGGTTGAACGGGCCATAAGTAGTCGTGCCAGTAAGGCAGCGGTGTCTGGAACATTTTTGCAAGTGATTTTTCGGGATATCTCTCTACTTTTGGTACAGGAGAAAGTTCAACACCGGCTATTCCTCCGGCTTCAGTAACATCGCTTACAACCAGCCTGAAAGTCTTTGCTTTTGTATCGGGAATGGATATTACGACTGGTGCAAACGGATCGAAACCCACACTTACCGAGGGATTACTGCGGTTTATCTCAAAGCTCCTCAATAATCGGTAGTTTTCTCCTTCCTTAACAAAAAACTCACCTTTTGCTTTTGTTCTCTTTTCGGAAGTTTTAATATTAAGTGTCCGGACAATTGCCTCTTCTGTTGCTGTGAAATCTACTGAGAAAATTTTTCCGGCCTGAAGCTGAACTTCAGTTAAATTATCATTATCAATTAGAAATGAAAGATTTGGGGTCTCAGGGTTGGATGTTATTACTGTTGATAATGTTCTGAATTTTTTCCCCGCTGAATCGGGAAGCTTATAGGCAATTACATTCACAAACTGAAAGTCTTTTGAAGGTACCGCCAGTTTTTCCTTAAACACTGCTGGTCCGGTAACATAGGTTTCGGACGAATTAAGGAAGCGCATCGACTGTTCATTCTTTATCCAGGGACCGCCCGACTGGCTCCAGCCCGGGGAGTTGAACATACCCACTTCAATGTTCAGTTCGGTTGCAGTTTTAAGTGCGGTATGGACCACGCTCCACCACTCATCGGAAAAGATCTTCACTTTCCCTGAAGGAATGTCTGTAAGTCCGATATTACCAATGAATACCCGGTTAATGCCTGCTCTTTTCATAGCCTGCAGATCCCTTACAACACCCTCTTCAGAAATATTGTCTGAGATCCAGTACCAGTAAACACTTGTCTGGATAGAATCAGGAATATTTGTAAAAGTGCTTTCAACCAGGTCAAATGAATTACCCGCCTGCGGCTCTGAGGAACAGGAATGAAGAGTTAATGACAGGAGGATACTGAATACCGGGAGGAGTATCCTATTTGCAGCTGAATCAAGAAAAGTGATTGTTCTCATTGAATTTTTATTTTTCAGATAAATATAATTGAAAAAGTGAACTATAGTACCTGAATAGCACACTAACGAAACGGGTTCGATCCTGTGTAACAAGAAACGAGAAACCAGAAACGAGAAACCAGAAACAATAATTCGATTTTGCTGTAACTTTTCGTATCTTCCTTCGTCTTTGCATCGTAATCTGTAATATGACAGTTAAGGAATATAATAAATCCGTGGAGGAGTATGCCGATGCAGTTTACCGGTTCATCCGGGCCGATCTGAAGGATGAAGAAAGGGCTAACGACATCGTTCAGGACAGTTTTGAGAAACTGTGGCGCCATGTTTCCGAGATTGAATATCCTGTCGTGAAATCGTGGCTTTTTACCACGGCTTACCGGAACATGATCGACATTATCAGGAAAGAGAAAAGGATGGTGCCAATGGAATCAGAATACGAGATGGATAGGGTCCATGATTCGAATTACAGCGACCTTAATGAAATCCTTCACATTGCGCTGGAGAGACTCCCGGAACAACAGAAAACTCCTGTCCTGCTCCGTGACTATGAAGGTTACAGTTACAAAGAGATTGGAGAAATAACAGGACAATCGGAAGCCAGTGTGAAAATTAACATCTATCGCGGACGGATTGCCCTGAAAAATTATATTGGGAAAATTGAAACGGTTATTTAGCCATGAAAATCGACCGATTAAATTACGAAATATGGCTCATCGACCTACTCGAAGGGAATCTCAGTGAAATCCAGGCTGAACGGGTAAACAATTTCCTTGAACAGAACCCCGATATCAGGGAAGAATTCAATGATCTTAAGTTACTCGTCCCGGAACCAGGGAAGGTTGTTTTTAAAAATAAGGACCTTATCAGAAAAACGCCGGCAGAAATTTCTGATTCGCAGTTTGAACTCCTCTGCTCCGCCTTCCATGAAGGAGACCTCCGGACTGAATCAGTGGCTGAACTAATGGAGATCACGGATTCAGATAATGACAGGAAGAGAACCTTTGATCTTATAGGCAAGGTAAAGCTTGTGCCACCTTCAGATGTTTATAAAAATAAACATCGTTTATTCCGGAGAACTCCTCTTCAAAAGATTATCCGTTTGTCATATATAGGGTTATCCTCAGCCGCTGCAATTGCTCTTTTCATAACATTATCTCTTTTAACGTTTCGCTACCTCCATGATAAACCGGAAAATTCGGCAAGAAACACTTCATCATACCCCGATACTAAGGAACTCTTTTTCGAAATCCCGGCCGGAAATGTAATCCGGGCTTTCATGGCAGTGACAGTTAAGGAGGAAAACAGAACTATCCCGGTTCATATTTATACAACAGAGCTTATTGAATCTGATTCGTTAAATACTGTTGAAAGGGAACCATCCTTACAGGATTTAAAATTAGCTCAGCTAGCTGGGAAGACTATAACCCTGACGTCAGATCCGGATCTGTTAAAAAGCACAGCCTCCTTTCTGATTCCTTCTAAAACCACTGCGATAATTCCGTCTGAGGAAATTTATATGAGCAATGTTGAGAGATTCATCACTAAAATATTCAGGGAAAAGGTACTTAGGGAAAAGGTTACAAAGGATACTCCTCTCAAAGGCTATGAGCTTGCAGCAGCAGGTGTAGACGGTCTGAACAAGCTTCTTGGATGGGAAATGGCGCTTAATGAGAAGAATAATGAAAACGGCGAATTGGAATCATTATATTTCAGCTCGAAAATCCTGAAATTTAATGCCCCGGTTAAAAAAACATCGGAAGAGCAGTAACTTTTGTATTACCATTTTCGTCCCATCACTGAAAATGAATAATAACTTTATACTTTAAGATATGAAAAAGATAATACTGACAATATTAGTCATAGTAATAGCCCTGCAGGGCTTTAACCAGAAAATATCAGCTGCGAAACAGGAGCCCAAAAATGCCGAGAAATCACTGAACAAAAAGGATGGCTTATCGGCCAAACTCGAGGCCCTTGAAACAGTAAAATCTGATACCACGCTGAGCCTGAGAGTAGGAAACCGGAACCTGAATGTACTTGAGTCACTGGAAGGCCCCAAAGTTACATTTAAGAAGGCAGATCCCGAAGAAGATGCAGAGGCAAAGGAGGATTGGCTGAATCAGGACAGTGAAGATAAGAAGGGGCGTTCCCACAGGAACAGGTTTAAGGGACATTGGACCGGGGTTGAGCTCGGCTTCAATAATTATATAGGATCTGACAACAGCGTTGTACTGCCCGACGAGATCAACTACATGACCTTGCATTCCGGCAAATCGACAAATTTCTCAATAAACTTTGCGCAGTTAAGCCTCGGTTTTTCACAGCATACCGGTCTTGTTACCGGTCTGGGAATTAACTGGAATAACTATAAGTTCGACGGGAACAACAACCTGGTAAAAGGTCAGAACGGAGTCATTGAAGAACTGGATCCGGGAACTCCGCTTGAGAAGTCCAAACTTGCCACCATCTATATGACAGTGCCTCTTTTATTTGAATTTCAAATACCTGTTGAAAATCACAGCCTCAATATGGCCTTTGGAGGAATTGGTGCCCTGAAACTTGATTCCCACTCAAAAATGGTGTATCAGGATGGGAATAAGGTGAAGTCGCACGGAGATTTCAGCCTTAACATTGCGCGTTACGGATTAACGGCCCGTGCGGGTTACGGGAACTTTCAGCTTTACGGAACCTATTATATGAAACCATTATTCCAGACCGGAAAAAGCCCTTCGGGATATGAACTTTTCCCCTGTGAGCTGGGAATCGCCTTCACATTCAACGATTAATATAATTCCACGTTTTATTTCAGAGCAGAGACGGCCGGTTAGCCGTCTCTGCCTTTTTAATGTTGCTCCATGAATCCCAATGAATTATATTTGCATTACACAACTAGCATTTTAGATGGAAAGCAGTATTTTATCCACAAGGGAATTACGGCGGTACAAAAAACAGATTATGCTCCCTGAAATAGGGGTCGACGGACAGAATAAGATTCGTCAGTCAAAGGTTCTTGTAGTCGGGGCAGGTGGTTTGGGGTGCCCGGTACTGCAATACCTTGCTGCGGCGGGAATAGGAAAGATCGGAATCATTGAGTTCGATATGGTCGATGAATCGAACCTCCAGCGACAGGTTTTGTACGGCTCTTCTGACGTTGGAAAACTTAAATCAATAATTGCAAAAAACCGGCTTGAACAACTATCCCTGAAGGGTGAAATTGAGATATTCAACCTGCGTCTGGGTGTATCAAATGCTCTCAGAATCCTGAACGACTTTGATATTATTGTCGATGCAACAGATAACCTCGATACCCGTTATCTTATTAATGATTCCTGTGTGATCCTCGGAAAGCCTATGGTGCACGGTGCCATTTATAAATATGAAGGAATGGTTTCTGTTTTCAATTACCTTGACGGAGCTACCTATAGATGCTACAACCCTCACCCGGGAGGAAAAGCTTTCCGCAACCCGCCCCCTGCAGAGGTGGGGCTATTCGGAGTTCTTCCCGGAATTACCGGTACCTACATGGCAAACGAAGTGATTAAAGTAGTAACCGGTTCCGGTGAGGTGCTGACCAATAAAGTACTTTTAATTAATATTTTTTATAATACTTTCCGAACTTTTAATGTAAATAACATCCCTGAAAATCACAATATCAAAGATTTAAGTTATTTAATCAACCAAAATAAGGAACAATAACAATGAGATTACTACTTATAAGCAATTCGACGAATCCCGGAGAACCTTACCTTGATTATCCAAAAAATAACATCAGGGATTTTCTTGGAAAAGAACCCGTTAAGGCACTTTTCATTCCCTATGCCGCCGTTACTTTTTCGTATGATCAGTACGAAGAAAAAGTATCGGAAAGGTTCCGGGAGATCGGACATGATATAATTTCCATCCATCATTTTGACAATCCTGTTGAAGCTGTACTTAATGCAAGTGCAATAGTTGTCGGTGGTGGTAACACTTGGATGCTGCTCAGAATGATTCTCGATAAGAAACTGACTGGTCCGGTCAGGGAGAAAGTTCTTTCCGGTACGCCCTACATAGGCTGGAGCGCCGGGTCGAATTTAGCCTGCCCCACAATCAGGACAACGAACGATATGCCGGTAGCTGAACCGGAATCCTTTGATGCCTTTAACCTGATACCATTCCAGATTAATCCCCATTACCTCGATTCTAACCCCGAAGGACATGCCGGCGAAACAAGGGAACAGAGAATTGAGGAGTTCATTGAAGTAAATCCTGGTCTTTTTGTAGCAGGACTCAGGGAGGGCACAATGCTTCTCCTTGAAGAGGACAGGCTGAGGCTATACGGTAATCGCAACATAAGAGTATTCAGAAAAGGATCACCTCCTCTGGAGATTGGTCCCGATAAGGATCTCTCTTTCCTTCTCAGGTAAAATTTTTTTCGGTGAAATAGATTAAATTTGCCGGTCGGTCAGGCTTAAGCATGACGTACTTTTCGAATAATTTAATTATCTGGTTGTGAAGATACTGAAAATCTGTGCAATACTGATATTTTCCATATCGGTTTTGCTTTTCTCGGCTTCGTTAATTCTTAAGGATAAGGTTGCGGGCATGATCCTCAGTTCGCTGAATAAAAATCTATCAACGAAGGTTGATGTCGGTTCCTTCAGACTATCCTTTTTTAAGAGATTCCCCAAGGCATCTGTTCAGATGAAGAATGTCGTAGTCCATTCAACAAAGGGTTTTAAAAACACTGTTTTCCCGGGTAATAATGGTGATACGCTTCTTAAAGCCCGGTTTGTTTCAGCTGACTTCAGTATTTCAGATATCTTCAGGGGCAATTATAATATCGACAGGATCACGGCAAAGGAGGGAAGGGCAAACCTGTTCTGCGACACCACGGGAAATGTTAATTATCAGATAACTTATAACAGCACAACACAGGCTACCGGAGAAATCGCAATCAATCTTGAAAAAATATCATTAACGAACATAGACGTCAATTATAATGATCTGTCGGACAATATTATAATACTGGGAATAGTAAAAAATGGCAGGATCAAAACCAGAATATATGGTAATAAAATTGACTTTGATACGGATGCTGAAGTTAAGATAAGCCGGCTGCAGGCACCGGATTTTACAATATCAAGAGATATTGAAGGCAAACTAAACATGGCTCTTCAGAGTTCCGATAAAGGAATCGCTTTTAAAAAAGGAACTATGCGGATAAAGGATTATGATCTTAATATTTCAGGGATTGTAGATCCCGGAAAGAACATAGACCTTCAGATCACAGCACATAATTTCAACATTTCAGATATTATCGATTATCTGCCGGCGAGAATACAGGAGGAGGCATCACCTTATAAACCGGAAGGAAACCTTGCTTTTAACTGCTTGATAAAAGGACCTCTAACTAAATCATCTTCACCTCACATTGAGGTGTCCTGCCTTCTTAAAAAAGGCAAAATATCCTATGGTAAATCAAATATTTCAATTAGCGATCTATCCTTTTCCGGCTCCTATTCAAACGGACCCGGCAACAGGACCGAAACCGGTTTTGCAACTATTAACGACATTAGGGCTAAAGTGGGTTCGGCTGAATATACCGGATCTTTCTCAATGCGAGGGTTCGACACTCCGCAGGTGATTCTTACTCTTAAAGGAAAGATAATCCCTGCCGAATTGAAAGAGTTTTTTGCTCTTGATGATATTTCACCAGTCGGTGGTTCTGCTGATTTAGATGTAAAAATCGATGCCGTTCTGAGCCATAAGGCTAATTTCTCCCTTCAGGATATTATCGATCTTAAACCACAGGCACATATAGTCTTCCACGATTTTACGGCAGGATCGGTCAGGAAGAATCTGGTCATCGAACACGTTGAAGGGGCTTTGTCAGGCGGAGAATCGATAACGGCTGATAACCTGCAGTTTATCTATAAAGGACAAAAAATAAAAGTCAGCGGGGAGTTTATAAACCTCCCGGAATGGATCGCCGGCAATCCTGTTCGGCTCAGGGCAAATGCAGATGTGGAATTTCGAATGTTCAACCCCGAAACCTTCCTCTCCGCCTCAACGGATGCCACAACTCCGGAAAAGGGAGCTTTTTTGCTGCCTGATGACCTCGATCTTGATATCACATTTAAGATAGATTCCCTGAAATACAAAACATTTTCATCGGCAGAAATAACCGGCAGGCTAAATTACTCCCCCGGAATATTGACCTTTAGTTCCTTTAAAATGCGATCATTAAAAGGCATTATCTCAGGCAATGGTTTCCTTGTTCAGAATAGCAGCAGAGCCTTCAACTCCAAGGGCACCTTCAATGTAACCCGTATTGACATTAACAAGGCTTTCACCTCATTCAACAATTTCGGACAAACATTCATAAAGGCGGAGAACCTAGCAGGTTTGATTTCCGGATCGGTATCAATGATACTGCCGATGGATTCGCTTCTGAACCCGGCAATTAAATCAGTCTCAGCAGAAGGAAGCTTTGTTCTGGAAAAAGGTGCCCTGGTGAATTTTGAACCCGTAAAGGAACTCTCATCATTCATTGAGTTATCCGAACTTGAAAACATCAGCATCGACAGGATGGAAAATGATTTTTTCATCCGGAATAATTTTTTCTATATTCCCCAAATGGATGTCAAGTCGTCTGCTGCAAACCTTTCAGTAAATGGGAAACACGATTTTGACAACAACTATGAATATCACATAAAGATGCTCTTGTCGGAGATTTTGAGCAAGAAAAGAAAGAAGAACCACAACAATGTTACTGAGTTCGGAGTTGTTGAAGACGATGGCCTCGGACGGACCTCACTCCTGCTGAAGGTTGAAGGCAAAGGGGAAATAGTTAAGGTAGGATATGACGTTAAAGCAGCAGGCTCAACACTTAAGAACAACATAAAAAAAGAGCGTCAGACACTCAAGACCATTCTTAATGAGGAGTACGGTTGGTATAAAAGTGATACTTCAGCAGCAAAGAAGCCTCAGGCTAAAAAGCAACGGTTCAAAATACAGTGGGATGGAAACACCAATACTGAACCCGTGACTGAAACTTCAAAAACAAAAAACAAAGCTTCCGGAAAAATACCCCCAAACCAGCAATGACAGTAAACGAATTTTACTTTTTCCCGATAAATTGAATATTTCCCGTCATAAGAATCTATGGAAGTTTTTCCTTCTGCTGTTTGCGGTATTTATCGGAATGGGATCGCTATTTTATACAAGTTCTGTTGTAAAGAAACTTAAAACCGAGGAGAGAAAAAACGTCGAACTGTGGGCTGAAGCAACAAGATTGATTTCACTTTCCGATTCAAGCCAAAATGTCGAATTTCTTTATACAATTATTGAAAACAATAATACAGTCCCGGTAATTCTTACTGATGAGGCTGACAGTATTATATCAACCAGGAATTTTGATGAGCGAAAATCGAGTGATTACGTCTACATAAGGAAAAAACTTGAACAGATCAAGGAAAAAAACAAACCAATAATAAATAATCTTGAAAACGGCCACTACAACCTGATCTATTACAAGGACAGCACAATACTGCGTATGCTTACATTTTATCCCTACATTCAGCTGGGAATTATTGTGCTTTTCATCCTGGTCTCATACCTTGCCTTCAGTTCATCGAGGAAAGCAGAACAGAATCAGGTATGGGTCGGAATGTCAAAGGAAACAGCACATCAACTCGGTACTCCAACCTCATCGCTTGCCGGCTGGATTGAGATAATGCAGCATAAATACCCTGATATTACAATTACAAGGGAACTCGCACGCGATGTGGAGAGGCTTGAAAAAATAACTGAAAGATTCTCCCGCATTGGTTCCAAACCTGCACTATCAGATGAGAATATCATTGTAATAATCACCAGAACAATAGATTATCTTAAATTGAGAACTTCATCCAAAGTCCATTTCAGGATGGACTTCAATGCTTCTAAAGTGGTTATCATTCCATTAAACTCAGCACTTTTTGAATGGGTAATTGAGAATGTCGTAAAGAATGCCATTGACGCTATGGAAGGCAGCGGAGAGCTAATCGTAAATGTCACCGAGACTGATAAGACCGCCATTGTCG
Source organism: uncultured Bacteroidota bacterium (assembly GCA_903844815.1). Lineage (GTDB taxonomy): Bacteria > Bacteroidota > Bacteroidia > Bacteroidales > VadinHA17 > LD21. The sequence continues at coordinate 35,278 of CAIMVD010000267.1, forward strand.
ACATTCTGGATACCGGCAGGGGGATTCCAAAATCATCTTTCAAGAAAATTTTCAACCCGGGCTATACAACACGAAAAAGAGGCTGGGGCCTTGGGCTTTCTCTGGCAAAACGTATAATTGAAGAGTACCATAACGGCCGTATTTTCGTCAGGAATTCAGAGTTGGGCATTGGTTCGTGCATGAGGATCATCATGAACAAGGATAGAATATAATCGCTATATTTGCAGCCCTTTATGAAAAGAAACGAGATTGAAATTATGGCTCCTGCAGGATCATATGAATCGCTTATGGCAGCGATTCAGGGCGGAGCTGATGCTGTCTACTTCGGAGTGGAACAGTTAAATATGAGGGCTGCTTCTTCGAATAATTTTACAATTGATGACCTCCGCAATATTGCATCGATATGCAGGGAAAAAGGGCTCAGGAGCTATCTTACCCTTAATGTTGTTGTATACGACAGCGAGATGGAACAAATGAAAAGGATAGTCGATGCTGCATCCGGTTGCGGCATATCCGCGGTAATAGCTTCAGACCTTTCAGTTATTAAATATGCCTATGCCTCGGGTATGGAAGTCCACCTTTCAACCCAGCTTAATATTACAAATACCGATGCTCTTGAATTCTACTCCCGATGGGCCGATGTTGCTGTTCTGGCGCGCGAATTAAATCTTGACCAGGTTAAGCGTATCAGTGAGAGTATCAGGGAGCAGAATATCAGGGGCCCTAAGGGAGAACTTGTGAGGCTCGAGATGTTTGTACACGGAGCACTTTGCATGGCTGTCTCGGGAAAATGCTATTTAAGCCTCCATGAGAACAATAAATCGGCAAACAGGGGCGAGTGTTACCAGACCTGCCGCAAGTCATATATAGCAACCGGAAAAGAGTCTGGCTATGAACTTGAGATAGACAACGAATATATAATGTCGCCTAAAGACCTGTGCACGATAGGGTTTATCGACAAGCTCATCGACGCCGGAGTTACAGTACTTAAAATTGAAGGCAGGGCGAGGTCGGCCGAATATGTTAAAGAAGTCTCTTCGTGTTATAGTGAGGCTGTAACCTCTATTGAGAACGGGACCTTTAGCAGGGAAAAGACCGATGCCTGGCGTGAACGGCTGGCAACTGTTTTTAACAGGGGATTCTGGGATGGTTATTATCTCGGACAAAAAATGGGTGAATGGAATTCAAATTATGGCTCAAGCGCCACAAAAAGAAAGCTTTACATAGGAAAAATTACGAATTACTTTACTAAGATAGATGTTGCCGAAATAAAGCTCGAAAACGGTGACCTGAACAAAGGAGATACAATTCTGATTACAGGTCCCACCACAGGGGTTATCGAGTATCTTGTTGATGAAATAAGGGTTGACCTGAATGTGACTGAAACAGCGAGGAAAGGAGAGCTATGTTCTGTGAAGACCACTGAGATTCTAAGGCGCTCCGACAAGGTTTACAAATGGGTTGATCACAGTGAAATCAGGACCCAGTAAAGCCGGCCTTTATCCAGTCGATCCGGCCGGCAGCTTCCAGGACTTTTGATGTGTTTATTTCAATATCATCAGTATCGGTTTCGACTGTAATTATTTTACTTTCGCTTTTCTTCTTTAAACCGAACATATAAGCTTTGTCGTAATAAATAAGCGTTATCCCTATAGCCTTTGCAAAGTCACCTTTGTCAATAGCCTCAAGTGCATCCCTTGTATTATCGCCTCCCAGTCTTTTTGAAATTCTCATAACAGAATCTTTCAGGGTTTCCGGAGGAAATACGGAATACTCTTCCAGGAGTCTGGGCAGACGCGTCTGAATATCCATTACCAAAAGAATTGTATCCGAAACCTGCATGTTGGCATAAAAAGGGTCAGGTAAAAAAACAGAACCAATGTTTCTGCTTTCATCCTCAAGCCAGAAAGGAGTCTCCGGTTTAATACAAATCCATTCTTCATAAAGGAGGTTTGCAAAATGTTCGGTGGTTGGCTGGGGCAACTGACCAAGTGATCCGAATGCCGAGCCTTTGTGGTTTGCAAGCCCTTCAAGATCAATAACCGGGTTGCCGGCTTTTCTCAGGTTTCTGAGAATATGTGTTTTGCTGCTGCCTGTCATCCCTCCCAGAATAATCATCTTTCGTTTTTGGGAAAGCTTTTCAAGGATATGATTACGATACTTCTTATAACCGCCTTCCAGTACAATCGCTTCAATACCTCCGAGGGAAAAAAGCCATGCCATGGCTTCCGATCTCATTCCTCCCCGCCAGCAATGAACCAGAAGCTTTCCTTCATGGGCCAGATCTAGGGCCTTTTCTAGTTTGGAGGAGATTGAAGGGCCAATCCGTTTCAAGCCTTCCTTGATCGCGGGATTCCTTCCTTCCTTTTTATATTTTATACCAACAGCTTCTCTTTCATTATCGTCAAAAAGCGGAATATTTACAGCCCCCGGGATATGGCCGTTTAGAAATTCTCCGGGCGATCTGACATCTGCTACAGGTAACTGGCCTGCAAGATCCAGGAATTCCTCCACTCCCACTATTTTGACAGCCATTATTTCAGATTCTTGGGTGTTTGATTTTTAGTATAAGGCAGAGTAGTTGCAAGAAGCTATGAAAGGTATTTTTGCAGGATGGTATTAAGATCATTTACCCGTACAGGTTTGGAAATAAAATCCTTAATGCCTGCCAGTTCCGATTTTCTCCTGGCGTCGAGAGAATTATCGGCTGAAAATGCAATAATAATAGAAGACTTATCAAATTCCAGAATTTTCTGAGCGGAGGTATATCCGTCCATCTCCGGCATAATCAGATCCATAAGGATAAGGTCATATTTTTTTGCAATAGCCTTTTTATATCCAATTAATCCATCATCGGCCAGCTCATATGTGAAGCCAAGGCTCTGGAGCATTGACCCCATAACCATCTGATTTATTTTGTTGTCTTCAACTACCAGAATCATAATTTCATGTTTTAGTTTTCCTTTAGTCAACGAAGATTCTTTGTCCTCCACCGAGGGGAAACTTTCTGCAATATTAGTTAATAACTCAGTTAGATCAAATGGCTTCACAAGATATTGATCGACTCCCATTGAAAGACATTTGATATAGTTTCCTTTTTCATCCTTTGAACTTATCATTATGATAGCAAAATGATCGGAAAGCTTATGTTCCCAGATATCGTTTGCAACATCAAACCCGTTAAAGTCATTCTCGTTCAGGATAATAATAAGATTATACCGGAATTCCGGAAGGCTCAGGTTCTTCTTTATCTGGCTGACAGTCGTTTTAAGATAGGCTGTGGTTGAAACATTAAGCCCCAGTTTATGTAAAGAACTCAATGTCTCATCATCTCTGCTCTGAGTCCCGGTAATAACCAGGGTCTTTATTTTATCGTAGGATGTTATATTTTCAAATGACAGGTTCTTCTTTGGCTTGTCGCCTGAATAGGCAAGAACTGTAAATTCAACTTTAGTGCCTGCCGTACCTGAAAGACCGGAGGGGCTCACTGCCGAAAGTTCTCCGCCCATCAGTTCAATAAGCTGTTTTGTAAGAAGTATTGCAAACCCTGATTCTTCATTTGCAAATGATCCGGAATCAAAGTTTATGATTTCAGCGAAAATCTTCTTTAGCGCAACCTTATCATAACTTTTGCCAGTGTCCAGGATCTCAATCCTCAGAGTTACTATACCATTTTTTAAAGAAACCTGTGAACACTTAAGCCGGACTTCTCCCTTCTCGGTATTCTTTATGGAATTATTAATCAGGTTGGTAATTACCTGCCTCAGACGGTAAGGATCGCCAATAATTGTTCCGGGGACATTTTCATCTATTACAGAGACTATCCTGACATCTTTTCCGGCCACTGATGATTTTGCTATATCTGTACAATATTTGATCTCCTTTCTAAGACTGAAAGGAGATTCATCGAGAATTATCCTTCCGGATTCAATCCTTGAAAAGTCAAGAATATCATTTACTATACCCAGCAAAACATTAGTTGACCTCTGAAGCAAGCCGGCAATATGCTTTACCTCGGGAGCCAGATCAAACTTGCCGAGGACTTCCGCCATTCCTATTATTCCGTTTAATGGAGTCCGAATCTCATAGCTCATTCTGGCAAGAAAGTCCGCTTTTAAAGCATTTGCTTTTGCTTCCTGCTTCATCGACGTTTCAAGATTTGTTACGTCTATCAGTATCTCCATGGTTACTTCCTCTCCCATAAAAAGATCCGGAATATTATACCGGAAGAGAACTATCAGTCCTGAATCCCTTCTGACTGTAATAAACTGGCTGGGGTTATAAATCCCTTCAGAGGTTTTAGAGTAAAAATCGCTTTCGTCGGGAATTAAGATTTCAGGATAAATCTTTCCCCTCATTTCTGATTCATTAGCATAAGAGTACTGACTTGCCGCAACCTTGTTCGCCCTGGCTATTTCCCTGTTTTTATTAAATATTATTACCCCGGCTGGCAGTTCGTCAATCATCCTGTACAAAATCACTTCAGAATCTTTAAGCCTTTTCTTTTCTGAGCGTTCCTTATTGATGAACCTGATAAAAGCCCAAATAATGAACTGAACCAGGATGAGGGTTACGACAACAATTAATAAGGAATTCCTGATAATGTATTTTTGAAACAAATTAACCGGGGTTGAAAAGACCAGACGGAGGTTTTTCTCCAGTAGCTGTACAGTGTAATACGATGAGATTATATTCTGAGTTTCACCATCAATGACAGCATTATGAAGGACCTTGTCCATTGACCTTTCCACCCTGGGCTTGGTTACTTTTTCGAGTTGCCTGTATTCAACGCCTTTTTTATTGGTGAAAATTATTTTCCCGTCTTCATCCAATATCCATTGCCACTGGTACTCCCTGATATTGAACACCGAGAACAATTCAGAGAAGTATTTTCCGAAATCAATTGTAACAACCAGATTGGCATAAACAGTTGTATCGTTCCTGCTCCTGACGGGTATGTAATAATAATATTTTCGGTTTATCTGAACCAGTTTTTCAGAAGTGAAAATTTCGCGTTGTTCATGACTTGTAAACGTCTGTTCGAGCCAATCACCGGTTTCGCCATCCATTTGCATTGAAAACTCGTACCTGTTGTTATTGAATAACTTGATTCCGCTTACCAACGGTTTATACTTAAGAAAAAAGAGTCTCATTCTCTCTTTATTCATTGCCGAGTTTTCTGCAGAATTAAAGAACATCTCCAGATTAGCATTAAGGCTGATCTGATTAATATCGGTCAGGAATTCAGTATTGGTACTGTCGATTGTCTGTCCCACTATCTGAACCTGCCGGTCGAGCATCTCGTATACATAGTTAATCTGTTTATTATACAGACTATTATAGAAGACATAATTTGCCAGTAATATTATCAGAACAGCTGAATAAACAATAATCAGGACTTTTTTCATCCGGCAGGAAGTTTATCTGTTTTAAAACAAAGAAATCTTATTAATAAAAACCTAAAATTCACCTGTATTTTCTGTTGTCACCATCCATAATATTAAGATAGCTTCGATAACGCAGGAAGTCTATATCTCCTTTCTCGACAGCTTCTCTTACTGCACAGCCCGGTTCGTCGAGATGGAGGCAGTTATAAAATCTGCAGCCTTTTGAGGCAATGAATATCTCCCGGAAGAAGTGGTAGATTTCATTTTTTTCCATATCGACAACGCCGAAACCCCTGATCCCCGGAGTATCTATGACAAACCCGCCAAAAGGCATTTCGTGCATTTCGGGAAAGGTTGTAATATGTTTTCCCTGTTTATGATAATCTGAAATTGCTCCGGTTTTAAGGTTTAAAGAGGGGTTGAGATTGTTAAGAAGGGTTGTCTTGCCGACTCCGGAATATCCGGAGATCAGGCTTATCTTATCCTTCATTAAACCATGCAGCGTCTCCAATCCTGTTTTTTTAAAAAGAGAGAGCCGTATGCAATCATAGCCTATTTTGCCGTACATAGATTCGAGATATTCAAGCTTTTCGATATCATCATCGGTATAAAGGTCTGTCTTGTTAATAATAATGGAGGCAGGAACCCTGTATGCCTCAGCGCTTATCAGGAACCTGTCGATGAATTCTACCGGTGTTTCAGGAAGAACGATTGTCACCATCAAAAAGACCTGATCGATGTTTGCTGCTATTATCTGAGAATGTCTTGAAAGGTTTGAAGCCTTCCTGAGGATGTAGTTTGTGCGGTCGAGAACTTCAGAAATAACCGAGGAACCTGTTTTGCTGTCGACCTCGAATACCACACTGTCGCCAACCGCAACCGGATTTGTATTGCGCATTTCCTTAATCCTCAGCTTTCCCTTCACAGAGCAATCAGCGACTATTCCATCTTCGCTTAAAACCTTGTAATGACTCCCTGTTGATTTTAAGACAATACCCTTTTTCAAATGACAATTATTTGAAACAAAAATAATTAAAAATGAATCAGCAGAGGATTCAATGAATAAAAAAAGGAAACGGAGTATAAAATGGTTCTTTCTTAGCTGTCAGAAGCCATGAGAAGGAAGGGCTTCATCTCAAAACTGTCGTAGTAAGGCCTGAGCCTTTCAGTGTTGTAATATTCAGAGACTTTTACCAGCTTTTTCGATGAAGTTACAACATCTATCGGAAGGTTATCGTACCGGCCATTCTTGAGCACAACTATCCTGCCATGAACGCCTTTGAGAATAAGATCAAGGGCAAGGTTACCGTAAGCCATCGGAACTATTGAATCAAGAGCGTCAGGATCTCCGCCGCGTACCATATAGCCAAGTTTCTGGTTTATAATATTGATTGTCTTACCATGATTGTAAGTCGCCGATTTTTCTTTCAGCATGGTTGAGACCATATCTCCAATTCCTCCAAGCTTGGCATGTCCATAGGCATCTTTCTCACTGTCGGCAAAGATCATTTTGCCTCCTTTGAACATTGCGCCTTCGGAAACCAGAACAATTGAATACCTGCTTGGGTTGGAGTTTCTGTCTTCCACCAGAAGCTGAGTAAGCGAATCTATATCAAATTCATATTCAGGAATAACGCATCTGTTTGCAGCGCCTGCCATTGTCGGCAGCATTGCAGTGAAACCTGCATACCGTCCGAATACCTCAAGAACCATTATCCTTTCGTGCGAGCCTGCTGATGTCCGGAGGGTATTTGTCATCTGAATGGTACGGGTTACACAAGTGCTGAACCCTATGCAATAGTCGGTTCCGGGAACATCATTGTCCATTGTTTTCGGAATTGCCACCACATTTACGCCCTTCTTGTAAAGGTGAACGCCGTAACTCAGAGTATCGTCCCCTCCAATCGGGATCAGATAATCAACGCCAAGCCATTCCAGGTTTTTAATAACCTCGGGAGTCAGATCATTTACTTCAGCATTGTAAATGCCCTGAAGATGGTCAGGAACATTTGCCTTCGACATATGGCTGGGCCTGGTCCTTGAAGTGTGCAGGAAGGTTCCTCCCGTACGACCGGCTTTATTTACGATATCATCAGTCAGGTGCTGGAAATTGTCACTGTTATCAGCCTTGTGGTCCCTGATCAATTCCGTAATGCCAGCCCAACCTCTGCGAAGCCCGATAACCTTGTAACCTTCCCTGTTTGCCCTGATTGTCACTGCCCGGATAGCAGGGTTAAGACCGGGAACGTCGCCTCCCCCTGTAAGAATAGCTATAACCCCTTTGCTTGATTGTTGAGTTGCCATGGCCTTTAGTTTTTTGTAATTTATAATGTGAACAGCTTATAAATTTAGTCAAAATTTGCAGAAGAAGCAATTTTCACATTTTTGCGTTTAAAAGCAAAATACTTAAACACAAAGTAATCAAGGGTGTTCAAAAAGGCCCCGAAGGACATGAAAAAGAAAGAGGGTGCTCAATGAGTCACCCTCTTCGTATTTATTGCCATTTGATATTAATAAAGGGGCGATTCGTCCCATTCAAGGATCTTGAAAAAATCGAAATCTTCAGGGTTTGCAACAAACTTTTTCGCTCCCCTGTAATCAGCCTTTGTTATATAATGAAGATTATTCCTGAAAATAAGCTGTACATTTTCAGTTTCAACATTTACAAGACGTGGTTTTACCTTTCCAAACTCATCCTCTACATCCTTAAGATACAAGGGCAAGATATTTCCGGCTCTGTCAACAGTGACCATGCAGCCTGTATTTCCTTCCTTGAAAAGTTTGAAAACACCCAGTCCAAGCCTTGTCGCATAATTCAGATCATAGGCAACCGGACGACAGCACCTCAGCTCATAACCCATTTCATTCGGACGCGATTTAACGTTAATCCTCAGATCTTTAAGAGCCTGCTGAGTAAGCATGTTAAAAATGTGTGATTTACTCACATTTCCAAGTTCGGGATGACCATGTTCGTCGAAGGTGAAATTAATACCGGTATCAATTATCTCCTGTTCGCTCATAAAATGAAAAACGCCCTCAGAAATAATTGCCACACCATAATCAATCCCGAGAAGCCTTCTTTTCACCATTGATGAGATAACCAGTTTGGTAATCTTATCGAAGGTGATTTTAGTCTTATTGAACATTTCAGGAATAATAATCATCGGATAATGACATGCAGTACCGATTCCAAAAGCCAGGTGACCGGCTTCGCGGCCCATAGCAGATACAACAAACCAATTGCCGCTGGTACGGGCATCCTCATAAATTGTTGTAGCCAGACGCACACCCTCTTCTTTGGCAGAATGGTACCCGAAAGTTGGGGTTCCTTCAGGAAGTGGAAGGTCATTATCAATGGTTTTGGGAACGTGAATGTTCTTTACATCCATCTTTTGTTCCGAAAGATATTTTGAAAGACGGTTAGCAGAAGAAGCCGTGTCGTCACCTCCGATAGTAACAAGAAGTTTTACATTATTCTTCTTGAAAAAATCAACTTTAAACTCATCGTCCTTAGGTTTATGCCTGCTCATTTTGAGGGCAGAGCCTCCACGGCTGTAAATCAGATCGGCAAATTCAAAATCGAGATAATCAAAAGAAGGTTCACTTGAAAAGAGCGACTTAAAACCACCATTTATACCGAGTACTGTGTACCCGTTCAGCAAAAATATTTTGGTGACGGCACTGATTACCGTATTAATGCCGGGAGCAGGGCCTCCGGCACATAGTATAGCTACTGCATCTTTCATAGGTTCTTGTTTCATTACTGATTATACAATTAATGATTAATTTGAAATATTTCTTTTTAATATTAAGTCAAGCTAAAAATTAAGGAAGCAAATATGACAATATCTTTTTAATATCCGATCTTTGCAGAGTCCAAATTTCCGGTGATTTTTAATTTTTAACACAAGCAGAAATAACTTTCGATATGTCCGAAAAACCAAACCCAAAGATTGAAACCGGAGGGTTCTCTGTCATGATTACCGGAGGCAGCGGCCTTATAGGAAGACACCTTACTTCTGCATTATTATCTGAAGGTTACAAAGTCTCTCATCTTTCCAGAAAAGCCTATAAGGCTGAAAATGTAAACGTTCACGTCTGGAATCCCTTAAAGAATTATATCGAACCTGATGCCCTTGAAGGTGTCGATTATATAATTCATCTTGCAGGGGCAAATATAGGGGAGAGTCCATGGACAGCACGCAGAAAGGAAGTGATAATGCGAAGCCGTATTGATTCTGCCAGGTTACTCCACGAAACAATAACCTATACCGGTGTACCACTTAAGGCTTTCATTTCCGCTTCTGCTGTGGGATTTTATGGAGCTGAGACCTCGGAAAAAGTTTTTACCGAGGCGGATACTCCCGGGACCGATTTTCTGGGAATCACCTGCAGAAGATGGGAAGAAGCTGCTGAGTTGTTTGAAAAGTCAGGTATACGTACTGTAAAAATCCGTACGGCTGTTGTTCTTGAAAAAAGCGACAGTGCCCTTTCGAAACTTATGCTTCCGGGGAAATTCGGATTCCTGCTTAAAACAGGTAATGGAAGGCAATATATGCCCTGGATCCACATTTCGGATCTGTGCGGAATCTACAAAAAGGCAATTACCGATACTGGAATGTCGGGATCATACAATGCAGTGGCTCCTCAACAGGTAAGTCATACAGAATTTATGAAGGAACTTGGAGCAGTGATGAAACGGCCGGTCCTTCTTCCCGGGGTGCCCTCAATTTTTCTACGGGCAATAATGGGTGAGATGTCGGATGTGATATTAAAGGGAAGCAGGGTCTCCCCGGAAAAAATAATAAATGCAGGCTATCGCTTTGAATTCGCAAGCCTGCATGATGCACTCCATGATGCTATCCGTTCATATCGACCGCATTGAAAATGCCGAATTTTCAAATTCCGGTGTTTTGAATTACATTTATTTTATAATGAACTCCTTGTCTTTCAATATTCCGCCACGGGTTGAGACAACTCCTGCCCTGGCTTTAAGTTCAATCCTCTTATACAGCCTAATGTTTATTATGGTGGTTGAAATGCTGCCTCCATCGGTAAAAGGTATATTTTTCGAATAGGTTCTTTCCGGTTCCGTGGCTCTGTCATCATTAAAACCACCTCTCCTCTCTGCAACAGGTGCAGATTTACCATCAAGCAGGATCTTGTAGTCCTTATTGCCCTTCTTCACCCCTGCAGAGTCTAAATCAAGCATAATCATATCGTCCTTTACAATCCTTACAAGATGGGCTTGTTTAAGTGCTGTCGGGAGTTTTCCGTTGTTCTTAAAACTTATCTTAATACGGTAGTCAGCAGAATCGGTGCTATAGGATTTTACTTTTTTCACATCTATGCTTTCCCAGGCCAGTTCGGGAAGGCACTTAACCATTTCGAGGTTAAACAGAGCTTCGTTTTTTATCCAGGGCTCGAGATATTTAGCCGGAGGGTTCTGGGAGAAAAACTTCGGATCGAAACCACCAATTTCAATATCTCCCAGCACAGGGTGTTTTGCCGGTGTCCATTCGTAAAATCCCTGGCCGCCGTTTTCTTCATCATCCCATCTCAGGATTTCTACCTGATCATATTTCCCGTCGCCGTTGTAGTCCTTATTTTTCCCCCCGTTCCATATTTCGTCGCCATACCATATTGCCCCGAATGACCAGTAACCGAAATCGGGTCCATGGCCGAAAATAGGACTTCCGTTTCCATAATCATTGTAAACATCCCCTGCTTTTGCATATCCGGTAAGTTTTTTTCCTATATCATCAAAAATCGTGTACCACTTGAGATCTTCGGGGTACATTCTCTCTTCTGAGGCTGAAGTTGATGGTGGACGAAGGTGCATCGGCACGGAAGTATCCATAGAATTTACTACATAAACAGATGGATGCGAAAGAAGGAATAACACAACCGCCCTTGTTTCAGTTTCGCTTAAAGGATATTCTCCTGCACCGCCCTGGGTATAACCGCGACCCGTATCCTCTTTCTCGGGACGCCAGTTTTCGGGGTAGTTCCTGTGAAGGTCAAGGCCACCGATCCCATCTTCATTTATCTTTCCGTCACCGTCATTGTCAATTCCTTCCGAAGAAGTAAGATAAATGCCTTTACCTGCAGCTACTCTTTTCATGATCCTGCCAGATGAATCAGCCGGATCGGAAATCCAGGTTCCCTTTTTTTCATCTTTCCATCGCATTGTCAGAATAACACAGTTACTGTCGAGATCCTCAGAAGAGTCCTCGTCGAGCAGGCCATCCTTGTCGCTGTCGTAGGGTCTCACCGTACTCCTGTTGCTCTGTGCAGTATGGAGATAAAGGTTGTGACCATCGGGATTGTTTACCGGCTTCAGGTAAATAGTCTTTGTATCAATTAAATGAGTAATAACAGAGTCTTTCCCGTAATTTTCAAGCAGATATTTCGCAAGCCACATCACGGATTCTGATCCCGTTACTTCCCCGCTGTGGCGCCCACCCTCAAAGAAGGCGGCAGGTTTATCAGTATCTTTTCCCTTTTTTTTACTTGTAAGAGTCATTTGATAAATGGGTCTGCCCTCGTAGCTTTTCCCTACTTCATAAAGATCGACCAGCCCGGGATAATTTAACGCCCATTTCCTCATCCAGGTATAAATAGCGTCGGCTGAGTGATACCTGTCGAAGGTAAGTGAATCCCCTGCGACATACTGAACTCCTTTGAGCTTTATGGAAGGGAAAAAGTTTACGCCATCTCTTTCACCTTTCAGCCTGTAGTATCTGGCAGAAGAATCTGCTTTAGTGAATGCGTCATTCACAACCTGGGCATAAGCGGGCGTGAATGCCAGTATGGTAAAAACAATTGCCCCGGCAGTAATGACTGATCTTTTCATAAGTTCTAAAATGATTATTGTCCTTTGATATGAAACGGGATATTGATACTATCCTCTTTTTGCGATGATCTCAAGCTTGATGATGTCGACAATTTCAATGGTTTTTCCAAAGACCCTGATAATATCTTCCTTCCTGAAATCGGACAGAGTCCTGATTACATTTGCTGTGCTCATGCCAATATAATCGGCTATTTCTTTACGGGAAACAGGAAGGTCAAAGACCCTTGAATTGTATATTTCATTTGTGAAATACAGGAGGACAAAAGCTACTCTTCCCACAAGGTTTTTCTGACGGATATCCAGAGTCTGGCGTATTATCTTGTCATTTATAGTGGAGATCTTTGAAAGCAGCCCCATGGCAAAACCACCGTTCTTCATAAAAAGTTCCTTTATGTAGTCAAGCTGAATCACGCAAACTCCGGAATCTTCAAGAGCCGAAACCGAATACTGGTAACGGTCTTCCGAAAATATGCTCATATTGCTTACAAACTCGAATGGCCTTGTAATTGTAATAATCTGCTCGTCACCGGAGGGTGTCCTTCTGTATAGTTTTACAAGTCCGCTATTCAGGTACTTGAAGCTGTTGATCTTTTCACCCTCGTGATTAATCACTTCCCCCTTCCGGTATACCTGTTCCTCTCGGTGCGTGCAAAGTTCTTCAATAGCCTCCTCATCAAGGAAAGCGAATACCACATCCTTTAAATCGCAACGAAAGCAGTTGCAGATATGTTTTTTATCATTCACGTCAGGCTGTTTTTACAAAATTACCATTTTCCTGATCAAATTGTCATTTCCCGACTTGTTTTATTGGCAAAATAAGGCCTAATTTGAAAACCATTTAAAAATTTTGGATTTTTTCCGCAAAATGATCTACAGAACCGACTATCATATGCACTCTGTTTACAGCGACGGACGGTCAGTGCCCGAGGATTATGTTACATCGGCCCTCGCGGCAGGGATGAACGAGATAGGATTCTCGGAACACCTTACCCTCTTCAGGGATCCGGAATCCTGGAATATGAATCCGTCTAAAATACCTTTATATCTTGATCACCTCGATAAACTAAGAAACAGTACCGAAGGTATCATAGTTAAAAAAGGTTTGGAGGTCGATTATTTTGAAGGAAAGGAAAAACAGACCAGGGATTTCCTGTCGCCTCTTCCCCTGGATTATGTAATAGGCTCTGTTCATTACCAGGGAGAAAGGACAGTCGATTTCGGTCCCGAATTTTATGAGGGTAAGAACATTGACAGCCTTTTTGAGAACTATTTCGATACTGTATGTGCAGCGGTATCTTCAGGTTTGTTTGATATTATCGGACATTGCGATCTGATAAGGATTTATGGGTATCGGCCTGAATCCGATCCCGAACCACATTACAGGAAGCTTGCAAGGATTATGAAGGAATACGATGTTGTTTTCGAGATAAACACTAATGGCAGGAACAGGCCCCTTGCAGATTTTTACCCCGACCGAAAGTACCTGCATATTTTCAGGGAAGAGAAGGTACCTGTCTGCGTTAATTCTGATGCGCACATGCCATCAAGGATCGGACAGTATTTCGACGAAGCTTATGATCTGTTACGCTATGTAGGGTTTACCGAAATGGCTGTCTTCGAAAACAGAGTCCGTAGAATGGTCCATTTCTGATTATTTTCCCCTGAATAATAAGTGAACTTTCAAGGGTACTATGGTTTCACGACACCATTGTGCCTGAATGGCTTCATTGGTGAGGAGAAAAATCATTTTGAGTTTAGGAAAGTCATTATGATCATGATCCTTTGAGCAGATGTTCTGCGAAAATCTTAATACCAATTGAAACAAGTATAAGCCCTCCCAGAATTTCAACTTTGTTACCAAGCCTTTCGCCAGCCGATTTTCCTATTCTTATGGCTGTCATTGATGCAAGAAAAGTAACTGCCCCTATAAGGATACCGGCTCTCCAGATCATTACTTCAAGAATTGCAAAGCTTATCCCTACGGCAAAGGCATCAATGCTTGTCCCCAATGCAATAGTAACCATTACAATCATGCTGCTGTAATCCTTTGTCCCCGTATCTTCCCCTTTGCGAAGGCCTTCAACAATCATCTTTATGCCAAGGAAACCCAGAAGACCGAGAGCTATCCAGTGATCGGCGGCTTTTAGTTCATTCGAGATAATTGAACCAAGGAAATATCCGGCTACTGTCAATCCTCCCTGAAAAAGAGCAAGGAGCATTGCAACCCGTGTTGCCTGTCGAAAGAGAATACCGTTGCGTATAACTCCGATGGATAATGAAACGGCGAATGTGTCGAATGACAAGCCAAGTGCTATTGCGATTATTGTTATCAGATCCATTCTTATTCTTTATGCGTGACAAAGATAATTAAAATCACAGCCGGAAATCTTACCCGATTGTTACATATATTTGAGAATAAAAAAGTATTGAAATGAGAGCAGTTATTCAGCGGGTAACCAGGGCTACGGTGACGATCGGCGGAATTGTGAAATCGGCTATAGATAACGGTCTGCTTGTACTTGTGGGTATTGAAGAATCTGACAATGAAACTGATCTGGAGTGGCTCTGCAAAAAGATCGTACAGCTGAGAATTTTCAGCGACAGTGACGGGGTAATGAATCTTTCAGTACTGGAGACCGGAGGAAGCATTCTGGCTGTCAGCCAGTTCACGCTTCATGCAAAAACAAAAAAGGGCAACCGGCCATCATATATACGTGCTGCACAGCCTGAAATTGCTATTCCGTTGTATAACAGATTTGTTACAAGGCTGGCTGAGCTGACCGGCAGGGAGACTGTAACAGGTGAATTTGGCGCCATGATGCATGTTGAACTCGTAAATGATGGGCCTGTTACTATTATAATTGATACTAAAAATAAGGAATAAAAGATGTCCACTGACACTTCAAAAGAAAAGGCGCATAAACAAACAGTTTTGTTTGTAGCGACATTTGCAGCATTTCTGACCCCATTCCTGGGTTCGGCAGTTAATCTTGCTCTGCCTTCGATAGGCAGGGATCTTAATGCAAATGCAATAAGCCTTGGATGGGTTATAAGCAGTTTTTTGTTGTCGTCGGCGGTCTTCCTTCTTCCCTTTGGCAGAATAGCTGACATAGTGGGAAGGAAGAAAGTTTTTTCCGCAGGTATTTTCCTGTTTACAATTTCGACCTTCCTCATAGTATTTTCCCATAGTGTGACCTCTCTCATAACTTTAAGGGTAGCACAGGGAATGGCGAGCGCAATGATCTTCGGAACAAGCCTTGCAATAATAACCTCTGTATTTCAGCCTGGTGAAAGAGGCAAGGCAATGGGCATCAATATTACAGCTGTATATCTCGGCCTCTCACTAGGCCCGGTTATCGGCGGATTGCTCACACAGTATTTCGGATGGAGAAGCATATTTGCATTTCTTGTTCCCTTCGGTATCATATCACTAATACTTATAAAAACCAAGATAAAGACCGAATGGGCCGATGCTGCGGGCGAACGGTTCGACTGGCCCGGTTCTCTGATTTACGGGGCTGCGCTATCATCTTTTATGTATGGTTTCTCAAAACTTCCCTCAACGCAGGGCTGGATCTTTCTGAGTGTCGGCGTTGTTCTTGCCGTAGTGTTCATTATTGTGGAAGAAAAAACTTCAACGCCCGTTTTTGATGTGCACCTTATTCTGCGAAACAGGGTCTTCGCCTTTTCCGGAATGGCAGCTCTTATTAATTATTCTGCAACAAGCGCAACCGGTTTTTTTATCAGCCTTTATCTTCAATACCTGAAAGGTTTCGACGCCCGGACTGCAGGGCTGATAATGATATCTCAACCGATTGCCATGACGCTTCTGTCACCATTGGCAGGGAAACTATCCGACAGGATGAATCCCGGAATCATTGCCTCAATAGGCATGGGTATAACAGCAGCAGGACTCGTTCTGTTATGTTTTATTACAAGTTCAACTCCTGATTATCTTATAGTAATGCTACTGGTTCTGATGGGTATCGGTTTCGGATTGTTCTCCTCACCAAATTCGAATGCAATAATGAGCTCAGTTGAAAAACGTCATCTGGGAGTGGCTTCTGGAGTAGTGGGTACAATGAGGATGGTTGGCCAGATGATGAGCATGGGAATAGCCATGATGCTCATCTCCCTGTTTCTCGGACAGAAGAGTATAACCCCCGAAACCTATCCCGGGCTTGTTTCGGCCATGCATACGGGTTTCATCATCTTTTCAGTTCTGTCAGTATTGGGTATATTTGCCTCAATGGCACGCAATAAGAAGCTTGGGAACAAAACCGGAAAATAAGTGATAAAGGCGTTTGACAATCTATCTTTTACCGACATTGCAGAAAAATTCCTGTCGGTTTGCATTAAAATTCCTTCACCATTTCCGGGGGAATTTTTTACACAACTTAAAATAGTCAGTAAACCAATTATGAAAACAAAAAGTCTTATATTGAACCCGTTCTTTTTTATCATAGTACCGTTATTTATTTAACATTATAACCTTAATTATGACAAAATTATATCAAAAGCTGATCAAATCGTGTCCCTCAGAGGCTGAAATTAAAAAGGGGCTTAAGAAGGTGGCTTCCATTTCGAATGGAGTTCCTGATAAACATCTGCTTATGAATATTTTAAGTGTAATCGATCTAACGAGTCTTAACGTTACTGACAACCGGAGCCATATCATACATTTTACAGGCAAGGTAAACAGTTTTTCGGGACGATTTAGCAATATACCAAATGTCGCCGCAATTTGTGTGTTTCCGAATCTTGTTTCGGTAGTGAAGGAGAAACTCTCAACCCGTAATGTAAAGATAGCATCGGTTGCAGGATCATTTCCCACTTCCCAGACTTTCAGGAGCATCAAAGTAATGGAATGCAAGATGGCAGTTGAAGCCGGAGCAGACGAAATTGACATTGTGATACCTGTAGGCGCCTTTCTTGGCAACGATTTTGCCATGGTTGCCGATGAAATCAGGGAGATTAAGAAAGCTATCGGTGAGAAACAACTAAAGGTAATCGTTGAGTCAGGACTTTTAAATGATTACGAGCAGATTTTCAAGGCTTCGATGATCGCCATGGATGCGGGAGCCGATTTTATAAAAACATCTACAGGGAAGACACCGGTATCGGCAACACCTGAAGCCGCATATGTGATGTGCCGGGCCATATCCGATTTCTATTCAGAGACAGGAATAAAAGTAGGGTTTAAAGCAGCTGGAGGAATTTCAACTTCCGCGGATGCCATCGGCTATTTTAACATAGTAGGACATTGCCTGGGTGCTGAATGGCAGGGCAGCAATCTTTTCCGGATCGGAGCAAGCAGCCTTGCAAACAATATTCTTTCAGAGATTTCGGGTGGTTGCGGCAGTCATTTCTGATTGCCTCTTCTATTTTGTTCCTAACTCTTGTTTTTTCAATTACTTTTGCGGTTTGAAACCACAAAAATTATGATCGCTTTTTATTCAGTGGCACAGCAGGATACTCTTCGTGGGCAGACTCAGGTATTGTCTGACTCCGCCCGGCAAAAGAAGCTCTCCCCCACATTGAATAAGAAAGTAGTTTCAGATTCCACCGCTAAAATCATGAGACAGGACTACCGGTCAACTGTCAGATTCACTCTAAACACAGCTTCTCAGCCAATCCTTCCTTCCGATACAACATCTGTTTGCCAGAGAAACCCTGTCGCAGATATTTCATTTTACTTTCCCGATAATATTGTAAGCAGCGGGAAACTGGATCCTATCAACAGGTTTCCTTTTGAGTTCACTGAAAAGAACCGCAAGACCGAAGCTGTTAAAATGGAAATTCTTTTAAAACAGCTTAAACCGGGGCAGAACTTACAAGTGAGGGTAATGCATGACGACTGGGTTGTAATCATTTTGGCCATTGCCTTCTTTGTCTTTTCGCTGGTCAGATCCACTTCCAAAAGTTTAATGCCCGACGTCAGAAGGTTTTTTCTTTTCCGTTCTGTGAGCGACCCGTCAAAAAGAAAAGTCTCTGGTCTGGCTCAATGGCAATCGATACTTCTTAATCTGGATTCCTTTTTTATTATCAGCCTTTTCATTTATTGTTTCGCTTCTTTTAATCAGATCCTGCCTTCTGGTTTCAGCAGAATTCTTATCTGGCTGATTTTGCTTTCAGTAATAATTCTGGCCGCGGGAATACGTTATACTTTATGCAAAATGACCGGTAAAATGAGTGGAACCACGGATCTTTTTCGTGAATATCTCTTTGGTGTTTATCAGTTTTACAGATTCAGCGCGCTGTTTCTTTATCTCCTCATCCTGCTAATCTGTTATACGCTCTTCTTCCCACCCAGTGCAGGTTTCGTTGCCGGAACAATCATCCTGGGGATATTGTACACCGTGAGGATAATCAGACTATTTATAATTTTTCTAAACAGTAATATTTCAATATTCTATTTGATTTTATACCTTTGTACCCTTGAAATTTTGCCCGTTTTGATAATTGCAAAATATGTTTCAGGTCTTGTATAGATTGGCGAGAGTTACTATGAGGGAATAATTTTAAACTGTAAAGAGTTGAAGATAAGGAAGATATTAGTATCCCAGCCAGAACCGTCGAATCCGAAATCACCATATTTCGAACTGGCAAGAAAATACAATCTGAAGATTGATTTTAAACCTTTTATCCAGGTTGAAGGTGTTTCCTCAAAGGATTTCCGACAGCAGAAAATCAATATACTTGACTTTTCCGCGGTGATCTTTACAAGCAAGACCGGAATCGATCATTTTTTCAGAATATGCAATGAACTCAGGGCCGTAGTTCCTGATACTATGAAATATTTCTGCATAACTGAAAATGTTGCATTTTATCTTCAGAAATACATTGTTTACAGAAAGAGAAAGATTTTTCATGGCAAGGCCAAATTCCAGGATCTTATTGATATTATAGCAAAGCACCGGGAGGACAATTTCTTTGTGCCCCTTTCGGAGCCGCATAATGCTGAAATACCTGATATCCTTGATAAAAACGGCATCAAATATACAATTGGCACACTCTACAAGACTATCAGCACCGATTTCTCCAACATAAAGGATTTCGATTATGACATTCTTGTCTTCTACAGCCCTTCGGGGATAAAGTCGCTGAAAGAGAATTTCCCGGATTTCAACCAGGGAGATGTCAAGATTGCCGCTTTCGGGCCAACAACTGCCTCTGCAGTAGTAAACGAAGGACTCCGGCTCGATATCGACGCTCCGAATCCCAAGGCTCCTTCAATGACGATGGCCCTCGATGACTTCCTGAAAGAACACAACAGGAATTTGAAGTAGTTTTTGCATTGGTTGTTTAAACTGAGATCCCATGCACTTTGCATTATCAGGATTTTAAGATATGCTTTTTGCTGATGGATATCAAAGGAGAAAAATTTGACAAGTCGGAAAGACTCTGCAGCGCAAAGGTCATATCAGCGCTGTTCGAAACCGGAAACCAGTTTCATACTTCTCATTTTAAGATAGTCTGGGACTTTAATCAGTCTGGCATTTCTGCTCCGGTGCAGGTTATGTTCAGCGTACCCAAAAGAGGCTTCAGGCATGCCGTTACACGCAATCTTATAAAAAGGAGACTGAGAGAAGCTTACAGAAGAAACAAAAAAGTCCTCTATGAAGATCTCTCTATTAATAATATTCAGATTAGTCTTGTGATCATAATGAAGGGCAATTCGGTTCCGGATTATACAACAATTGAAAAATCCATAAAGGAGATCCTTAGCAAACTAAGCATTAAGGTAAGGGAAAAACAATCCGGACGCAAATTTGGTGAGATTGTATAACACTTTCAGATGAAATTATTACAAGGCTAAATATCAATTAATTAAAGACATCTTATTGTTAAAATATTTTAGCAGGAACATTAAAGTTGTTTTAATTGTTTCTTAATCAAAGGGGTTCACGGATTTTATTTTTTAATTTCGCCAATCTTAATTTAGGTTTAAGTTTATGAAAAAGACAGGCATAGGGAAAATCACAATAGTTATCACTCTGGTTCTGCTGCTGGCAGTCACTTCAGGGTTTCTCATTAACCAGGAGACACGCGATTTCAGAATTGCAAAAAATCTTGATATTTTCTATTCTCTGTTCAGGGAGTTAAACACCTTTTACGTAGATGACATTGACCCTGACAAAACTGTAAAGGCAGGTATCGACAATATGCTTAAAACCCTCGATCCCTATACTGTATATTATCCCGAATCAGATGTGGATGAGTTTACGTTCATGACCACGGGTAAATATGGCGGGATAGGTTCTCTCATCAGAAGCAATGGCGAATATGTGGTTATTAGCGAAGTATATAAAGGATTTCCGGCCGATCAGGCAGGGATTAGGCCTGGCGATATCCTTAAAAAGGTTGACGGGGCATCCCTAAAAGGATATACCTCCGATAAAGTTAGCGATAAACTAAAGGGAAATCCTGGTACCGAGCTCTCTCTTACAATTGAAAGGAAAGGAAAGGAAAACGATTACAAGCTGAAAAGGGAAAAGATCGCAGTGCCTCCTGTTCCATACTACGGAATGATCGACTCAAAAACCGGATATATCCGTTTTACAAATTTTACCCAGAACTGCATAGAGGATGTAAGGAATGCCCTTATCAAGCTGAAAGCCAGCAACCCGGAACAGATAATACTCGACCTCAGGGGAAACCCGGGCGGCCTGCTTACCGAAGCAGTTGAAATTGTAAACCTTTTTGTTGGCCCCGGAAATGACGTCGTATCAACAAAAGGCAAGGTAAAACAGTTTGACGAGAGTTTCAAGACTACCAGGGATGCAGTCGATGAAAAAATTCCCCTGGCAGTAATAATAAACAGAGGCTCAGCTTCTGCCTCTGAAATTGTGGCCGGAGCCATTCAGGATCTCGACAGGGGCGTAATAATCGGACAGCGTTCCTATGGCAAGGGGCTTGTGCAAATCACCAGACCATTGAGCTATAATACACAGCTTAAAGTGACAACGGCAAAATATTACATCCCCAGCGGAAGATGCATACAGGCCCGCAACTTCTCGCACCCAAATGAAGACGGTAGTGTTGGCATGATTCCAGACTCGCTGATCTCTGAATTCAAGACCAAAAATGGAAGGACTGTCAAAGACGGCGGAGGTATCGCACCCGATGTGGAAGACATACCAGAAACACTCAGCCAGATTGCGGGAGAACTTTATCTTCGTAATTACATCTTTGACTACGCGACCAGCTATTTCTGGAATCATCAGGAGATCAAATCCCCTGAACAATTCACCTATACCGATAAGGATTACGAGGAATTCAAGGCATTGCTTATAAAACGCAATTTCAGCTATAAAACTGTAACTGAAGAATCGCTCGGGGAACTCGTTTCAAATGCCAAAAAGGAAAAATATTACGACATGCACAAAGATCTCTTTACGGCACTTGAAAAGGACCTTGCCCATAGCCTTGACGAAGATCTGAAAATTAACTATAAAGAAATAACCGATCTGATTAGTGATGAAATTATTAGCAGATATTTCTATGAGGCCGGCGCTATTGAATGGACACTGAAGGACGACGAACAGGTAGCAAAGGCGGTTGAGGTTCTTAACAATAAAAGCCTTTACAGCTCAATTCTGAAAGGGGAAGCCGGTTCAGTACTCGTCGCCGGAAAGAACAAACAGAAAAGTGCAGGAGTGAATATGCAATAATGTACCCGTTTTCGTATTGAAGTAATTAAGAATCGCTTATTACTGCCGTTTCCATTCATGTGAATCGTTATCATATAACTCCCTTTTCCATACAGGGAGTTTTTCCTTGATAAGCTCTACAGTCATGCTGCAGGCATCTATCGCCTGCCGGCGATGGCCTGCTTCAACAAGTACAAAAAGAGAGATCTCCCCTGCTTTTACATTACCTATGGAATGGAAGAGCTTCACTGATCTCACATCAGAGAATTCCAGCATGATGTCCTCTTTTATACTAGCCGCAACCGAATTAACCATTTCTTCATAGGCCGAATAATCAATGGCAACAACTGTTTTTGAATCCGTCTTATCGGCTCTTACTCTTCCTATGAAAACAGAAATACCTCCTGAATCGTTCTTTTCGTCACAGAAACTTATCTGTCTGGTTATTAATTCAGGATTGACCGGGCCATTTACAAGATAATCTGACATTTGGTTTCTTTTGATAGCTTATTTTTTTACCACGGAGAGATGAAGGAAGATGCAAAAGACACAAATTGAAATATTAACCTTTCATCCTCCCGCAAAGGGAGGAAGGAATGCCACTTCATCACCATTGTTAAGCGCAGATTCTCCATTAATGAGCTGCTGATTAAGCGAAATCATATAGTTGTAGTGAACAATTTCCGGGTAATCATCCTGTATCCTGAGCCTAAGATCACCAACAGAACTGACATTAGCGTAATATTTTACATTACAACCTGTTACCTCTGTCAAAACACCAAAGAATAAAACTTTTATTTCCATATATCAATTTAGTGTGCCTCAAACCAGTTTTTCCCCGTGCCCCAGTCGACCACAAGCGGAACATCGAGCTTTGCAGCATTCGACATTTCATATATGACCATTTCTTTAAGCTTACCGAGTTCAGAGTTTTCAGTTTCAAAGATAAGTTCGTCATGCACCTGAAGGATCATTTTCGAAAGATACTTCTCCGACATCAGCCTTTCGTGAATCCTGATCATTGCAATTTTTATAATATCCGCAGCACTTCCCTGAATAGGTGCATTTATAGCGTTCCTCTCGGCATTTCCCCTGACAACCTGGTTGCGTGAGAGAATATCGGGAAGATACCTCTTGCGCCCGAACATTGTTGTAACATATCCCTGATCACGGGCTTTCTTTATGCTTTCATCCATATAGACCTTAACCCCGGGATAGGAACTAAAATACCCGTCGATAAGATCTTTGGCTTCTTTTCGCCCGATTGTAAGACGCTCGGAAAGACCGAACGAAGAGATGCCGTAGATAATTCCAAAGTTGGCCGTTTTTGCCCTGCTCCGCATTTCCCTTGTGACATCCTTAAGCTCAACTCCAAAAATTTTTGAGGCAGTTGCCGCATGAATGTCGTTCCCCGAAAGGAAATCGTCGGTCATGCTTTTATCCTTGCTCAGATGTGCCATCAGGCGCAATTCGATCTGTGAATAATCAGCCGACAGGAAAACATGCCCCTCCTCTGCTACAAAAGCCTTTCTTATCTCCCTTCCCCGGGCATCCCTGACCGGAATATTCTGGAGGTTTGGATTATTTGAGCTAAGCCTTCCGGTAGCTGCCACTGCCTGATTGTACGAAGTGTGTATTCTGCCCGTCTTCTTATCGACGAGAAGCGGAAGCGCTTCAACATAGGTTGAAAGCAATTTCTTGAGGCCTCTGTATTCTAGTACCTTTTCGATTATTGGATGCTTATGTGAAAGCCTTTGAAGGATCTCCTCGTTCGTTACGAATTGTCGTGTTTTGGTAACTCGTGCGTTTTCGTCGAGCTTCAGCCTTATGAAAAGTATATCGCCCAGCTGCTTGGGCGATGAAATATTGAATTCCGTCCCAGCCAGATCATAGATCTCCTTTTCAAGCGCTATAATATCTTCGCGAAGGTTAATTGTAATAGCCTTAAGATCGTCGCGGTCGAGTTTCACTCCGTTCCTTTCTATGGAGGCAAGCACCGGGATCAGTGGCATTTCAATGTTTGCTGACAAGGCACTTAGTCCTTCGGCACTGATGCGTGGCTCAAAGATATTTTTCAGCCGTAAAGTAACATCGGCATCCTCAACTGCATATTCTTTCAGTTTTTCAACAGGAACCGATGACATGTTCTTCTGACTGTTTCCCTTCTCTCCTATAAGAGACTCTATATGAACAGGGCTGTATAACAGGTATGTCTCTGACAGCAGGTTCATGTTATGCCGCATATCTGGTTCAAGCAGGTAGTGAGCTATCATAGTATCGAAAAGGGGTCCCTTTACTTCAATGCCGTAGTTGGAAAGGACCTGAATGTCGAACTTGATATTCTGCCCTATTTTCCGTATTCCCTGGTTTTCAAGCAGGGGTCTGACAATTTCAAGCATTGCCCTGGTTTCGCTCTCTTCTCCTGAAAAATGTATCAGGTATCCTTTTCCCTTTTCCCATGAAAAGGCAATGGCGACAATTTCAGCCTCGAGAGGGTTTATACTTGTTGTCTCGGTATCGAAGCAAAATTCGTCCAGAGAGCTCATTGTTTTTACTACTTCTTCGATCTCATTACGGCCCGCCAGAAGGATATAATTATGTTCAGTATTTTCTATTGAAGACTTACTTACTGCTACTGCTGACATTGTATCCTCTCCAAAAAGTGTCCCCTGCAGGGAAGCAGGTTTTGTTACCGGAATAAGAAGAGGTTCGGCAGGCTTTGCTGACTTATCAATTTCTGAAAAGACTCTTGAGGCTATCGTTTTGAACTCAAGTTCGTCAAAAAGGATTTTAAGCTTTCCGGCATCTGGAACTTCCACAATCAGCTCTTCTTCGTTCAGTTCTACCGGCACATTCTGCTCGATAGTGACCAGAATCTTTGATAACTCAATCTGTGCCCTGTTATTTTCGATTATCTCCTTAAGCTTTCCCTTAAGCTTTCCGGAGTTATTAAAGACCTCTTCAACGCTTCCGTATTCCGAGATCAGTTTCATAGCCGTCTTTGGTCCCACTCCGGGTGCACCGGGTACATTATCGGCGGTGTCGCCCATAAGAGCAAGAACGTCAATTACCTGAATCGGACGCTCGACGCAGAATTCACGTTTAATATCATCAACACCCCAAACAATTGACTCATTACCGCTTCGGGAGGGCTTAAGCATGAATACGTTATCGGAAACAAGCTGAGCAAAGTCCTTATCAGGAGTCATCATATAGGTGACAAAATCATTTTCCGATGCTTTTTTTGCCAGTGTTCCTATTACATCATCGGCTTCAAAGCCAGGGTAATCAATAACCGGTATCCGGTAGGCTTCAAGAAGTCTTTTTATATAGGGGACTGCCAGTTTGATGTCTTCCGGAGTCTCATCCCGGTTAGCCTTATATGCCTCGAACATCACATGACGGAAGGTTGGGGTGGGAGTATCGAAAACCACTGCAATATGAGTTGGTTTCTGTTTCTGCAAAACCTCTTCAAGGGCAAGAAGGAAACCGAAAATTGCCGACGTATTGAATCCCTTGGAGGTAACCCTTGGATTCTTTATGAAGGCATAATATGCCCTGAAAATGAGGGCGTAAGCATCGAGGAGGAAGAGTTTTTTTGGAAGTGTATCGCTCATTTATATCTGTATTGAGTATTAACAAAGTTGGGAGTGGCTAGAGTGTCTAGAGTGTCTAGAGTGTCTAGAGTGTCTAGAGTGCCTAGAGTGTCAGGAACAAGGAAAGTTATATTATTCAACTGATATTATATTATTCAACTTTAGACACTTCCAACTTTAGACACTTTAGACACTTCCAACTTTAGACACTTCCAACTTTAGACACTCCTTCCTGGTTATCCGAAGCAAACCATTCTGCAAATGATGTTGCTGTTTCATGCAATTTAAGATTATGAAGTTTCGTGCCGGCAGGAAGTCTGCGTGAGATTTTTCCCGCAAAATCTGCCACCAGGTTTTCGCATGTAGGCTGATAATCGACAAGGACGGTGTTTCCGAATAATTCGGAGAATATCCCTGTTTTCTCCTTTCCAAACCGGCTGTTTAAGACAACTGCATGGTCGAACACCTCCACTATTTCTTTCCGGACGATAGCCTTCAGATCGGTAAAATCCATAACCATTCCGTTTTTAGGATTTTCCTGATCGTCAACAGGAGTTCCGGACAGAGTTACAAATAACCTGTAGGAATGCCCGTGAACATTTCTGCAGGGCCCGTCATAATTCCATAAAACATGCGACATCTCGAAAGAGAATTCCTTTGTGACTCTTATAGTTGAAGCCATAGATTTAAATTTAAAAACAGTTCACTAAATTAACCATTATGTACGATAAAGGTTTAAGGTAGTGGTGCAGTTTTTTCTATTTTATGTTAATATTAACAACTTTTGAACTATCGGATTTATTTTATCTGTACCTTTGTATTATATAAACAGCTTAAGAATAGGGGCTAATGGAAAAAAATGTTGCGAAGTTAACTTTTCCGGCAAAGTTCCGGGAAACTTTAAGTATTCACGGTAAATCGAGCGCCTATGCATTTGTGGGCGAAGAACCGAAGAGTTTTGAACAGGTAGACAGTGACATCAAGGCTGTTATCGCCTTTCTTGAAAAAAACGGAATCAAGCCTGGCGATAAGGTAGCTATTCTCAGCACCAATATGCCCAACTGGGGAGTGGTTTATTTCTCAGTTACCTTTATGCGTGCGGTTGCTGTTCCAATTCTGCCCGATTTCTCGGCAACAGAAGTAAGCAATGTATTAGAACATTCCGGAGCAAAAGCACTCTTCATTTCTACCCCGTTGCTGTCACGCATTGAAGGGCTTAAATCAGAAGAACTCGGTATGATAGTTCTGATGGAAGACTTTTCATTTCATTTGGCAGAGGAAGGAGCTTCTGATTTTGATCCCTCTGCAGTCGCAACCGGAAAATATGAGGTGGAAGAAGAAGATCTTGCATCAATAATTTATACTTCAGGGACAACCGGGCGTTCAAAAGGGGTCATGCTGACACACAGGAACATTACCTTCAATGCCATGAAAGGAAGGGTTATTCAGGATATGTGTGAGACTGACCGTTTTTTATCAGTTCTACCGCTATCGCATACCTATGAAAATACGCTGGGCCTTATTTTACCGATGTTGTGCGGAAGCTGCGTTTATTATCTCCGGAAGCCTCCGACTCCTGCAGTTCTGATTCCTGCGATGGCTGAAATCAAGCCAACCGTAATGCTTACAGTTCCGCTTATAATTGAGAAGATTTATTTTAACAAGATCCTGCCGACATTCCGCGATAACAAGGTCTTGAATATTCTATATAAGCTGCCTCCTTTAAGAAAAATACTCAACAAGGCAGCGGGGAAGAAACTTTATGAAACTTTCGGCGGATGCATCAAATTCTTCGGGATTGGCGGGGCAAAACTTAATAAATCAGTAGAGAGATTTCTGCTTGAGGCTAAGTTCCCGTATGCAATTGGATACGGTCTTACCGAAACCGCGCCACTGCTGGCAGGAGCTAATCCAAGCAAATCTGTTTTTGACTCCACCGGTCCTAAAATTGAAGGAAGCGAACTTATTATACACAACCCCGACAAGAAAACCGGGGAGGGAGAAATATGGGCACGCGGTCCAATGGTAATGAAGGGTTATTACAAGGAACCTGAGATGACCAGTGAAGTAATTACAAGCGACGGATGGTTTAAAACCGGCGACCTGGGAACCCTCGATAACGCGGGGAATCTTTATATTAAGGGCAGGCTGAAAAACATGATCCTGGGTGCAAGCGGAGAAAACATTTATCCTGAAGAAATAGAATCAATAATAAACAATTTCCGGTTTGTGGTTGAGTCGCTTGTTGTTCAGAAAAAAGGAAAGCTTGTCGCCTATGTCCACATCAACATGGAAGAACTGGAAAAGAAATACAACGATCTGAAACAGGATGTTTCAAAACAGCTTGAACACAAAGTGGAAGAGGTTCTGCACGAACTGCAGCATTATGTAAATTCCCATGTCAACAAGTTCAGCAGGATACAGGAAGTAGTATTACAGCCGGTTCCTTTTCAGAAAACAGCAACCCTTAAGATAAAGAGGTTTTTATATACTTAGGAATTTTACGGCTATTTACAAAGTCCTCCGTGCCTCTCTGTGATCCTCTGTGTAAGTTCTTAATTTGTTGTTACACAGAGAAGACACAGAGATACACAGAGAAGACTAAAGCATTAGTTTTTATCCCTTTAAAGCTTTCTGATACCTGTCGTTAACTTCCTTCCAGTTTACCACATTCCAGAATGCCTCAACATAGTCAACCCTTTTGTTCTGATATTTGAGATAATATGCATGTTCCCAAACATCGAGGGTTAACAGAGGTTTTCCCTTTACAGGCGAGACATCCATAAGAGGATTATCCTGATTTGGAGTGCTTCCGATAGCAAGGCTCTTATCGGCGTTCAGATAAAGCCAGGCCCATCCGCTGCCGAATCGTGTTTTTGCAGCAGTATTGAATGTTTCCCTGAATTTGTCGAAAGATCCGAAAGATTTGTTTATTGCCGCTGTCAATTCATCTGATGGCGCGGATGATCCGGGAGCAGCAAGATTATTCCAGAAAACAAGATGATTATAATATCCGCCGCCATTGTTCCTGACAGCATCGGATTGTTTTGAAACGGAAGAAAAGATCTCTTCAAGTGCCATACCTTCAAGCGGAGTTCCTTTGGTGGCATTGACAAAGTTTGTATAATATGCTCTGTGATGCTTGTCATAGTGGATTTCCATAGTCCTGGCATCAATATACGGTTCAAGTGCATTATAGGCATAAGGCAGGGCAGGGAATTCAGGAGTTACTGATCCTTCTGCATTAACCGTAACGGCAATTCCTTTGCTTCCGGCAAATAATTTTGGTCCTATCCAGGCAGTTGCAGCTGCGAAACCAAACGTTTTAACAAATTTTCTTCTTTCCATTGTTTTTGCTTTCTGAAATCAACATTTTGAGTAATGATTTGTTCAACCCCGGTCAAAAGAAATCCAAAAAACCCATGATTTTTGGCATATTTTGTCAGAGTCGGAAAAATATTCATACTTTTATGCGGATTGTATTTACTAGTAGCCTCTTAACTTTAAATTTTTCCCAATGAGAATTTTTAAATTATTATTGTCTTTTATTCTTATCGGTTTCGTTACAGTTGCCACATCCTGCGGCAGTAAAAACAAGACAGAAAAAGCGTCTTTGGAAACCGCGTCGGTAATTGAAGTTTCGATAGGTGGAATGACCTGTACCGGATGTGAACAGACCATACAGAACAACCTTGGAAAGCTGGAAGGAATAAAATCTGTGAAAGCGTCATTTACAACAGGCAATGCTCTGGTTGAATACCTTCCCGGAAAGGTAGATACCCTGAAAATGAAAGAAACCGTTACCGGATCGGGCTATACAGTTAAGAAATTCATCACCGTTCAGAATTAAATTACTGATTTCAATTTTTCAGATTACCTGGTACCTGCAGGCTATTCAATTTAGAATTTATGAGTGAGAAGAAAAAAAAGGAGAATCCTGAAGACTCTAAAATCGATGAGATACTTGAGTCGTCGCGGCGTGATTTTTTAAAAATGGTCGGTATTGTCGGCGCTGCATCAGTTGCCGGAGGGGCAGCCATATATTCGGGTTACCGTCATGAAAAAGCCAAATCATCGGGAGAAACAATAAAGGTTCTCACCGAAGATAACCGCCTTGTTGAAATTCCGAAAGACCAGGTGAAAGATTACAAGCCTGATCTAAAGGTTTTGCAGACCCGCGGAAGACTTGGAATAAAAGGCAAAAAATGGGTAATGGTAATCGACCTTTCAAAGTGCAGGAATGCCAGAAAATGTGTTGCTGCCTGCCAGGGGGCACATCATCTCAGACCCTATGAATACCATATCAATACTCTGGTTATGCAGGAGTCGAAAAACACCCCTGCCTACTATATGCCTAAAACATGCCAGCACTGCGATAATCCTCCCTGCGTATCGGTATGTCCTGTTGATGCAACATTCAAAAGACAGGACGGAATAGTTTTGATTGATAACGAAAGATGTATTGGCTGCAGGTTCTGCATGGCTGCCTGCCCTTATTCAGCCAGGATGTTCCACTGGCAGGAACCGTTGGATGCGGAAGCTGACAAGGGAAAAGAATATGATGTTGAACTAAACGTTCCCCAGAAAAAAGGGACCATCTCAAAATGCCTCTTCAGTGCCGACAGGGTCAGGGAAGAAACTCTTCCATATTGTGTATCTGCCTGTCCAAACGGCGTTTTTTATTTTGGCGATGAAAATGAAAATGCAGTTACCAACGGAACTACAAAAGAAACTGTAATGCTGAGTGAACTTCTTGAGAAGAATGCCGGTTACAGGATTCTTGATGAACTCGGAACAAAGCCAAGGGTATATTACCTTCCCCCTAAGAACCGGATTTTTGATTTTAAGCAAGGTCCTGCAACTGAATATAAAGAAACAACATAATACCGGATATAATGACAACATCTCATTCGGGCTCCACCCGCTACCGGGAAAGAGTGGATTCAGTATCTAAGGATATTCTGCGCAACGTAAGGTTCAACCAGGGATTTATCCTATGGATGGGCTTTCTTACTGCAGTGCTGGCTGTTTGCCTCTTTGCCTACACAATCCAGCTTCGAAAAGGGCTGGGAGTAACCGGTCTCCGCGATATAACAAGCTGGGGAATGTACATTGCAAACTTTGTGTTTTTTGTAGCTACAAGCCTTGTTGGAATGCTGATAAGTTCTGTGCTTGGACTGATTGGCTTTAAATGGGTAAAGCCCATTGCAAGAATCGCGGAAATTATTGCAGTGGCCTTCGCTTCCATCGCAGGACTTATAATAATCTCCGACATGGGACGCCCCGACAGGCTTCCAAATGTTTTTATCTACGGCAGGGTTCAGTCACCCATCCTTTGGGACGTCACAGTTGTTACAACCTATTTTCTTGTAAGCCTTATGTTGTGGTTCATTCCAATGATCCCCGATCTGGCAATAGCTAAGACAAGATTAAATGGCAGACCTGCCTTCCTTGTTAAAGCTTATGAATTGCTGTCAATCAACTGGGTTGGCCATAAAAAACAGGTAAAAACCCTTAATGAGGCAGGCAGGATATTATTAATACTTATTGTTCCGCTTGCTTT
The DNA here is from genome assembly GCA_903844815.1 of uncultured Bacteroidota bacterium. GTDB lineage: Bacteria > Bacteroidota > Bacteroidia > Bacteroidales > VadinHA17 > LD21. The sequence goes on from CAIMVD010000267.1 coordinate 66,333, forward strand.
TGCAATCCATACCGTAACCTCCTGGCTATTCGCAGTTACCCCAAGGGCGGGATGGGACAGTTCTATTTTTGGACCCTACTTCATTTCAGGGGCTTTTGTATCGGGTACTTCAGCTGTTATTATTGCAATGTTTTTCTACAGGAAAAGCTATAAACTCGAAAAATACCTGACAGATTTTCATTTCGAAAAAATCGGAAGGGTTCTTGCACTTGTTTCAATAGTTTATATTTATTTTAATATCAACGAGTTTCTGGTCCCTGGATATAAGCTTAAGACTCTCGATGAAATACATCTTAAAGAGCTGCTGGCTGGCGAATATGCTCCGCTGTTCTGGGGTGTACAGCTTCTTGGCCTTCTGATTCCTGTCATACTGTTGCTTTTCAAACAATTCAGGAAACCACTTCCAATGGTGGTTATCGCTTCCTTCGTTCTTGCCGCCTCATGGCTGAAGCGCTATATTATCGTAGTTCCGCCACAGGCACATCCTTTCCTTCCCGTACAGAATGTTCCTGTGGAGTGGATAGTTTACACGCCGACGCTGATAGAGATAGCGATATCGGTCGCGCCTCTTGTACTTGCTCTGATGATAATTACAATTCTTTCAAAGCTTTTTCCCGTTTTACCTATACATGAACTTGCAGAGGAAGAAACACTGGCTGTTGACGGTCATGAAACTGATCTTGCCCATATTGACGAGACTGCGGTTTATAATGAAGAAAAAAAGGCAAATAACAACTAATCATTTATATATGAGGAGTATATTACTGGGTATTGTCACTTTTTTGGTTATTGTGCCTGATCTGGCAGGACAGGAATGGATAGTGCCTGATGACAAAAAAGGAAAGCTGAGCACTTTCCAGTTTGATGAAAACACTAAGAAGTCGGGCGAAAAGATCTATTCGGTAAACTGTATTTCATGCCATGGTACACCGGGTAAGGGAAATTTTCTTAAACTTGTTCCCCCTCCGGGCGATCCTGCAACTGATAAGATTCAGCTTAACAGAGATGGTGAATTATTCTACAAGGTTATAAATGGACGAGGTCAGATGCCATCCTTCAAAAACGCACTATCATCCGACGAAATATGGCATGTAATCTCCTTTGTTCGCAGCTTCAATTCCAGCTACAAACAGCTGATTATGCCGGTTATTACATCTTCTGCATATCCGGGAGCTGTTATTAAAATGATGCTTTCGTATAATTCGTCTGACAGCACAATAGTCCTGGAGGCGGACGCAGTTAAGCAAAACAGCAGCGTTGCGGTTACCGGAGCGGAAGTCAAATTATTGGTTCACAGAACATTCGGTCACCTGCAGATAGATGATATCAAAACAACGGATATTAACGGAAAGGTCGCTTTTAAAGTCCCTGCCAATCTTCCCGGTGACACCCTGGGAAATATTCAGGTGAGTGCAAGATTTATAAATGAAGATACTTTCGGATCGGTAAGCAAGGATACCATCCTTACCGCTGCATTAATTACCTTACCTGTCAGCCTTGTTGCCGAAAGGGCAATGTGGAACAATGTGAGAAAAGCTCCGGTCTGGGTCATTTTAACCTATTCATTAGGATTACTTACAGCTTTAGGATTCATTGGATTGGTTCTTATGAAAATACGTGATATTTTCATTATCGGTGAGTCCGTTTTAAAAGACAGTGAAAAAATTAATATTACCTAAAGAGTAAGAAATGAAACAAATGACAACAATCGGAAGAATTCTCTTCGCAATACCTTTCGCGGTTTTTGGAATTAACCATTTCATAATGCTCGATTACTATACAGGGATGCTGACTTCCTTCATTCCCCTTGGCGCATACACAATAATCCTCACCGGGATTATGCTCATCGTTGCCAGTATCAGTATTATATCCAAAAAGTTCGTCAGAATATCTACTCTATTACTGGCTGCATTATTGTTACTGTTCATTTTAACGATTCATATACCACACCTTCTTCATGGAACAGACGGCCCGGCCACCATCATTGCTCTTCTGAAGGATATTTCGCTAATGGGGGGATCATTAATGATTGCAGGGATTTATTCGGATGAAGAAAAAACGTCGGCTAAAAAATAAACTTATGAAAAGAATTACATCACTTTTTTTCCTGTTAGCCATTATCACAGGCCTCAAGGCCCAGGATATGGTGCAAACAAATCTTATTAAAAATGACATTGAAATAGGAATTATTGAAAAGCTCGGGGATACAATTCCCATGAACCTTAAATTTCTTAATGAAGCAAGCGACACTGTAACCCTTGGGTCCCTTATCGACAAGCCTACCATCCTGTTTTTCGTATACTTCGATTGCCCCAATATCTGCAGTCCCCTTATGGATGGAGTGGGTGATGTTGTTAGCAAGGTCGACATGCAACTGGGAAAGGATTATCAGGTAATAACCATAAGCTTCAACACTAAAGACACTCCGGAAAAAGCAATTGAAAAAAAGAAGAATTTTGTCCAGAAGATTAGCAAGGAGAATCAGAAATACTGGATATATTTAACAGGTGACCAGGAGAATATAAATGCCATTACAGAGGCCGTTGGTTACAGATACAAGGCGCAGGGCCTCGATTTTGCTCATGCTTCCTGTATTATTGCATTAAGTCCGCAGGGAAAAATCACAAGATACCTTTATGGTCTCTCCTTTCTCCCCTTCGATTTGAAAATGGCGCTTGTAGAAGCACAGAAAGGTATTGCAAGGCCTACTATAAACAGACTTCTGGAATACTGTTTTGCCTATAACCCGGGGAGCAGAACATACACTATTCAGATAACCAGAATTATTGGTGCAATAACTCTCCTTATTGTCGCTGTAGTTTTTGGAGTACTGCTTTCCAGGAAAAGAAAAAAATGATAAACTAAAAAATATGAGTAATTCTGAAACCGGAACACATGTCAGCTATCTTGAGCATGAAGGCAAATATAAGGGGCTTCTTGGATGGCTTCTGACAACAGACCATAAGAAGATTGGGTTGTTGTACCTTTACTGCATTATTGTATTCTTCTTTGTTGCAGCCATTCTCGGAATATTAATGAGAGTTGAACTTATTGCTCCCGGGCAGACTATTATGGGGGCACAGACATATAACGGGATGTTTACAATTCACGGCATCATAATGATTTTTGTTATTGTGATACCCGCCCTTCCCGCAATCTTTGGCAATTTTTTCCTGCCTATAATGATTGGGGCAAAGGATGTTGCTTTTCCTAAATTGAATCTTTTCTCTTTTTATCTGTTCCTGATCGGAGCCATATTCGGTGTCCTTTCTCAGTTTATCGGTGGCGGTGCCCCAGATACAGGATGGACATTCTATGTTCCTTACAGTTCTCAGTCGTCGACAAATGTTATCTATGCCCTGATTGCAGCATTCATTCTTGGCTTTTCATCGATCCTCACAGGTTTGAATTTTATAGTAACAATGCACCGTATGAGAGCTCCGGGTATGGGATGGTTCAGGATGCCGCTCTTTCCCTGGTCACTGTACGCAACAGCCTGGATTCAGGTTCTGGCCACGCCTATTGTTGGGATAACCCTACTCATGGTTATTGCAGAGCGGGTTCTTAAGATAGGATTTTTCGATCCTGCCCTTGGCGGAGATCCGGTTTTATTCCAGCATCTTTTCTGGATCTACTCTCATCCCGCGGTTTATATTATGATTCTTCCGGGCATGGGTATTGTAACCGAGATCTTCCCAACTTTTAGTCAGAAGCCTATATTCGGTTATACAGCAATTTTGTTTTCAAGCCTCGCCATTGCCTTTGTAGGGTATTTTGTCTGGGGTCATCATATGTATACAGCTGGGATCAGTACAGGTTCGAGGTGGTTCTTCTCATTCCTGACCTTCCTTGTTGCTGTTCCCAGTGCAATAAAGGTCTTTAACTGGGTATCAACCTTGTACGGAGGCTCAATTGAGATGCGACCTCCGCTTTTATACGCAATTTCCTTTATCTTCCTTTTCATGATCGGTGGATTTACAGGGCTTACACTTGGGTCTGTTGCTACAGACATCCAGGTACATGACACTGCATTTGTTGTTGCTCATTTCCATTATATAATTTTCGGAGGAATGGGGTTTGCATTTTTTGCAGGAATGCATTACTGGTTCCCGAAAATATTCGGAAGAATGTACAATGACAAGCTTGCTTACATAGGATGGGGATTTCTGTTCACCGGATTTAACGTTTTGTACTTCCCACAGTTCATAATCGGCTTACAGGGTATGCCCAGGAGATATTTTGACTATCTCCCGCAGTTTCAAACCGGTCAGGTGATTTCCACAATCGGAGGCTTTATCCTGTTTACTGGCCTTATCATTATGGTAGGCAACCTTGTTTACCATGCAAAAAGGGGAGCAATTGCTCCGGCCAATCCATGGAAGGGAGTTACTCTGGAGTGGCAGATACCCTCTCCTCCATCTCATGAAAACTTTGATGAAATCCCGGAAATTAACCATGCTCCTTATTTTTTCGGAAACACCTCTGAAAATAAATAGATTATAGCTTATGTCAACACACTCAATTCATAGTGAACAGATTGAAAGCGAAACCGGGAAACTCGGAATGTGGATATTTCTCCTAACTGAGCTTTTTCTGTTCGGAGGCCTTTTCCTTGTTTATGCTGTTTTCAGGGCTCAGTATTCTGAAGCGTTTCATGCCGGGGCAGAGGAACTGAACGCCTTTATCGGAACTCTTAACACCGTATTTCTCCTGGTAAGCAGTATGACCGTCGCCATGGCTATTACGGCTATTCAGAAGGATAAGAAGAACCTTGCAATATTCCTGATTCTGGTTACCCTTATCCTTGCTGGCTTATTCATGATGAACAAATACTTTGAATGGTCGCATAAATTTGAATTTAAATTATATCCGGGCTCGGAAGTCCTGAAAAATCTGCCACGCGGAGAGCTCCTGTTTTTCGGATTGTATTTCATGATGACAGGATTGCATGCTATTCATGTTCTCATTGGAATGACACTTCTTGCCATCAATATCTTTAAAATAAAGAATGGTGAGGTTAGCAGCAAACATTACCTGCATCTTGAGAACACCGGCCTCTACTGGCACCTTGTCGACCTGATATGGATTTTCCTCTTTCCCCTTTTATATCTGATAACCTGATTAGACCTGAATTATATGAAAAATGGAGATACACATATATCGAGTTTTACTTCACATGCAATTGTTTTAATTGTATTGCTGGCACTCACATTTCTCTCAGTATCAGTAACCGGTTATCAACTCGGAGCATTTTCGGTTACAATTGCACTTGCTATTGCAAGTGTTAAGGTAGCTACAGTCATTTTAAACTTCATGCATGTAAAACATGAAAGCCTTTTTATAAAACTGATGATATCCGGCGTATTTATTCTTTATGCCCTGGTTATTATCATAACTTTTATTGATTATCAATTAAGATAAAATAACTATGTTTTCAGGAGCATCAAATCTGGCGGAAGGGGTAGACAAGGCTTTCCTTTTTATTTTTACAATCGCAGCTATTTTCATAATCGGGATCACCGCATTCATGATCTGGACAGTGATCCATTTTTCGAGAAAAAAGGGGAAGGCTCCGATGCAATTCACCGGGAACGTTATTGCTGAGATTATATGGACAGGAGTTCCGCTTGTCATTGTTATGGTGATGTTTTACTTCGGATGGCACGGATTTGCACCCATGCGGAATGTTCCCGCCGACGCCATGAAGATAACTGCGATAGGCAGGATGTGGCAGTGGGAATTCGACTATGGAAATGGCATGAAATCGAAAGATCTGGTTCTTCCGGTCAACAAAGCTGTAAGGCTTGACCTTAAATCGGAGGATGTCAACCATAGCCTTTTCATTCCGGCCTTCAGGGTAAAGGAAGATGTCATTCCGGGTTATTCCAACTATATGTGGTTTATTCCCACTATTGTCGGCGACTATGAGATTCTTTGTACAGAGTATTGCGGTTTACTTCACTCTTCCATGCTGGCAAAGGCCCGCATTAAAGAGCAGGCAGATTATGACAAATGGTTTGCCGATTTCAAGTCAGAAGCTGTCAAACCCGAGCCTGACGGTTATCTTCTTATCCGCAATACCGGATGTATTGCCTGCCACTCAATTGATGGAACAAAACTTGTAGGCCCATCTTTTACCGGGCTTTATGGAAGCTCAAGAGTTGTAGTAAAAAATGGCAGCGAAGTAACCGTGATTGCTGATGAGAATTATATAAAGAATTCAATATTAAATCCCGATTTGGAAATTGTTACCGGATTCAATAAAGGATTAATGAAATCATATCAGGAGATACTCAAAGAGGCCGACATTAAAACAATAGCCGATTATCTGAAAACCCTTAATGAGGGAAAATAGCATGATTGAGACTATCAGGTCGTATGCCGATCTGGCGAAGTATAAGCTTTCGGCAGCCGTAACATTCTCGGCTGTTACCGGCTATTTCCTGTCGGGATACCAACTTGACAAAACCATCTTTATAGTTGCTGCAGGGGTATTCCTTCTTTCTTCAGGTTCTGCATCCATGAACCAGTACACCGAAAGGGAGGCTGATTCTCTTATGAAGAGAACAAGCAAAAGACCCCTCCCCGCAATGAAGATTACCGGAAAGAATGCGCTTCTTGCATCACTTTTCTTTTTTATTGCAGGAAGCATCCTCCTGCTTATTAACGGTCTCATTCCTTTTCTATTAGGAGTAATTAATGCCTTCATTTACAATGTTATTTATACAAGACTTAAAAGAATTACTCCTCTTTCAATAATACCTGGCGCTCTTGTTGGAGCCATACCCCCGCTTATCGGATTTGCAGCGTCGGGGGCATCATTTCTTAATCCGGGCATCATTGGTTTTTCGCTTTTCATGTTCCTTTGGCAGCTTCCTCACTTTTGGCTTATAATAATCAAATATGGCGATGAGTATAAAGCCGCAGGCTTTGCAACAATAGCTAAATACCTGAATGACAGACAGATCAAAAGCCTTGTATTTTTTTGGGTTCTGTTTTCTACCTGTCTGATTTTTCTGTTCTTCATCATTTCGGAAATCCCGGGAAAAGTATTGCCCTTTTTGTTTCTGATACTTAATGTAGCCTTTATTCTATTATTTCACAGGCTTCTCTTTGCCAGGAAATATGAGGGACAGATAAAAGGGGCTTTTATTCTTATAAATTCATTCAGTCTTATTATAATGTTCTTATTTATTGTAGCTTCTCTTCTTAACTTTATTTGAAACCTGTTAACCTACACATAAAATTTAACGGGATTTTGAAGTGAAAAATCAATTCGGACTTCATATATTTGTGAAGACATACTTAAATTTGCTTATCCACGTTCTTGAATAACAATAAAATGACCATTCGCATGAAAAAACTCATATCCCTGTTTTTTATAATTTTTCTTAGTGCCTTGGTTTTTACCACATGTAAAAAAGACAAAGGTGATCCTCCTGTTGCCCCTCTGCCGGAGTCTATGCTGATTGATTTCAGCAATTTTATCTCCCTGAAGAAATCAGCCGGGTTGTCGTCAGGTACTAAGGGAACGGCGAACAGTAACTATGATTATGCTTCAACTGTATCGGGTATGTGGAACTTAATTACCCAAACAACTCTCCCTGTTCCGATTGCCTGCTATAAAGCAACCTATGAAAAGGCGCCCGTTTGGATTTCAGATAATACCTGGGAGTTTGATAATAGTGTAATTTTTGGAGCTATAACGTATAAGGCCAGGCTGGTTGGCCAGATTTCAGGGAAAAAGGTAATCTGGACGCTTTACGTTGCGCGGGAGGGAACGAGCAGTTTTCCCGAGTTTATCTGGGCTGAAGGAGAATCGGGTACTGACGGGACCAGCGGCCAATGGATTTTTTACCAGAGTTACTCAACGCAGGAATCACTCCTACAGGTTGACTGGACGAAAACAGGTACTGACATTGAAACTGTAAAGTACACCTATGTTAAAAACGACGGACTTAAAACAAGTTTTATCGACTACGGGCATATTTCAGGAAACTTTAATTCTAACTACACTATCTATTATTTCAACGGAGTTAAATTCTCAAATGTCTTGATAGAATGGAATTCAACAACCAAAAACGGCAGGGTTCAGAGCCTTGAGTATCTTGGCGACAGCAACTGGTATTGCTGGGATTCAAATAAAATAAACGTTACTTGTCCCTAAAATCATATAATCAGGGTTTGAATAAAAGGTAAATTCTTTAAATTTTTTCCTTTGTGCCCTTTTCATTAAACTTTGTGCCCTTTGTGTTTAAACATAAAAAATTAAACACAAAGGACTCGAAGGTTACTTAAAGTGGGTGTTACAACTCACCATTTTTACTATTTTGCATTCCCAAAATAATCAGGCAAACATGTCATTAAGAAACAAATCAATTTTACTGATCGCTGCGATTCTCATCGCTGACCAAATACTGAAAATATGGGTAAAAACCCACATGGCCATTGGTGACGAAATACACCTGTTCGGTAACCGGGGCATGCTGCATTTTATTGAGAACAATGGGATGGCCTTCGGAATGGAAATGGGGGGAAAACCAGGAAAGTTCATTCTGAGTATGTTCAGGATTGTGGCGATTTTTGGTATCGGCTGGTTTCTTAACAACCTAATTACAAAAAAGAATAATCTTGGCCTTATATTGGCAGTAAGTGCAATTATGGCAGGAGCAATCGGGAATATTATCGACAGTGCCTTTTATGGCCTCATATTCAGCGAGAGCTTTAACCAGCCTGCAATAATGTTCCCTCCCGGCGGAGGTTATTCATCATTTTTGCATGGAAGGGTTGTTGACATGTTCTATTTCCCCATAATCAACAGCCACTGGCCATCGTGGTTACCCATTAAAGGCGGCGAAACACTTGTTTTTTTCAGACCGGTTTTTAATATTGCCGACTCAGCCATTACCTGTGGCGTTTTGTCTATTCTGTTGTTTCAGAAGAAAATGTTCAGCGAGTTCAGCGATTAAGGAATATTCTTTCAGATTCTGTTTTTCTAACTGCAGCAGGTTGTTACGCAGTCGAGTATGGTCTTCAGGTTTTCATGTTTAAGATAATACCAGGTGTTTTTACCTTCTCTTTTTGAGGCCAGTACATCCTTGTCCTTAAGAATGCCAAGATGATGAGATGCGGCAGATTGCTCTATTCCGAGGGAATTATGAATTTCAGTTACAGTCCGTTTTTCTCCGTCTTCGAGGCAACTTATAATCTGAATCCTCACAGGATGCGCAATTGCCTTCAGCATATTGGCTGCCTTTTCGATACTTTCCGGATTAAGATCTTTAAACTGCATTTGTCATTATTTATTTGCTGCAAATATAGTTAAATATGTTGATATAATGCAAGATACCTTTCCTGCAATAATTAATGCAGTCAAACAAAAGAACAATCAGGATAGTTTTTAAGTTACTCTTCCGATTTTACTATCTTTGAATGAAATTTTTTTCTATGCCGATTCTCACAAAAATCAGAAAGCCTGTTGAAAAGGAAATGGCCCAATTTGAAGCCTATTTCGCCAAAACCATGCGCAGTGAGATTCCTTTGCTCAATATCATACTGAACTATATTCTTCGCCGGAAAGGTAAACAGATGCGACCGCTTCTTGTTTTCCTTACTGCAAAACTAAATGGTGAAATATCAGAACCAACCTATCTTGCAGCAACTTTCATAGAGCTTTTACACACTGCATCGCTTGTGCACGACGATGTTGTCGATAATGCCGATGAACGTCGCGGTGCTCTTTCGATTAATGCCCTCTGGAACGCAAAAATCGCGGTACTGGTTGGTGATTATATGTTATCGAAAGGCATGCTTATAAGTGTTGAGAATAATCGATTCGACATGCTTGAGATTGTTTCGGAGGCTGTCAAATCGATGAGCGAGGGTGAACTTCTACAGCTTCAGAAATCAAGAAAAATGAATCTGAAAGAAGAGGATTATTTCAGGATCATAATAAGCAAAACGGCTGCTCTTATCTCTGCCTGCACAGCCTGTGGCGCAAGATCTGTAACCGATAATCCCGATACAATTCAGCTTATGAAGGAATTAGGCGAGAATATTGGTATTGCCTTTCAGATTAAGGACGACCTGCTCGACTATGAAGGAACAGGACTTACAGGAAAAACCACAGGAAATGATATTCGGGAAAGAAAACTAACCCTTCCTCTTATTTACGCCCTTGAACAAGCTCCTGCTTCCAGGAAGAGACATGCACTCGCAATCGTTAAAAAGCGGAAAAAGACAAAATCAGAGATAACAGAAGTTATAAAATTCGTTGCGGAATACGGAGGCATGGATTATGCCGAAACAAAAATGAAACAATATCTCGACAAATCGCTTGCAATTCTGGATACTTATCCCGATTCTGACGTTAAAGAATCATTAAAAACTTTTGTAAACTACACAGCTTCAAGAAGAAAATAAGATCAGGCCGCTTCGAGTTCTACTGTCGTTACTTTTTCAAGATCTTTAACATAACTCCTTGAACCAAACCAGAAAAGAACAGATCCAATCAGAAGTACTATGGGGAGGATCTGAATAGCTGTCTGAATATTCGTAAGGTCATAAATCTTCCCGATCACAATTGGTGCCATGGAAGCGCCAAGAAGGTTTTGCACAACAACAGCAATCGCATAAGAAGTCGCCCTCAGCCCCGGGTGAATTACATCCTGAGTTACAGCCGCCGCGCCTGAAATGAAAGAGAGTACCAATACTCCGAAAATCAGTAGTGCAATATATTGCATGGTGCCTTGTAAAAGAATCAGGGCGATGAACAGAACAATTGCTGATAATAAAGTTGACACGGCCGGGAACATTAACCTTGCATTTTTCCTCGTTTTTCTCCACTTATCAGTGAGATAGCCTCCAAGAGGTGCACCAATAATAGCCAGAAGCATTACAGAACTTGCCATTTTTCCTGCAGTCTCCTGCGATACCTGCCTTACTGCTTCAAAATACCTGGGCAGCCAGGTTAGCATGGCTGTCGTAACAAAGACTACTGCTGCCATCCCGAAATATGTAAAAATTACAGAAGGTTTAGTTATAAACTCCCTTACCATATCCTTTTTCTCCATCTTTACTTTATTTCTTTCTGAATCATAAAGTGATAGATCAACGGTTTTATAGTCCTTCACAAAAAGGAACAGAATAGCAACAATCAGACCCGGTATTGCAACAATGCCAAATGCATGTTTCCATCCGAGTTTCGCAGCAATAATCCCGCCAAGCAAGACTCCAATCGCCGATCCAAGGGGAATTGCGGCATTCCAGAGACCCATCATCCTCGCTCTCTTGTCAATTGGATATAAACCCGAAATCATTGCACTTCCGCCGGGAGCATAGCCTGCTTCTCCTACACCTATTAACAGACGAGCCATGAATAGCTGAACAAAATTTCCGGTGAGAGCACAAAGAGCTGTTGCAAGGCTCCACATTATTGCCATAATACCAACTGTCTTACTCCTGCTCCACCTGTCGATAAGCAGGGAAACTGGAAAAGTAAGCAGAACTATCGCCCAATAAACCGCAGAAATAAGCAACCCGCTCTGCATGTGCGAAATACCCATGTCCTTCTCAATTGAGGTAAACATTGATGTTACGACCATCCTGTCGATATAGTCGAACATATATAACAGGAAAAGCAATACGAAAACATAATTTGAATAACCTTTTGAAAACAGATAGCCGGTACGGTCTTCGCTCTTCTTCATGATTGATTTTTTTTATTTAAACCTCAATAGCAAGTAAATAAAAATTAGCGTCGGTTGTTGTTTTTTGTGTATTTTTAAGTCTTTATACTTAGAGTACAAGCAAATAAGTAACCTAATTATTAACTCCAAAATCCTAAAAAAATGGCAAATCTTAAACAGATAACTGATTTTCTTGATTCTCAGCCCATTGCAATAGCAGGAGTATCACGTAACCCTAAAAAATTCGGACATGCTGCTTTCAAGGAATTGAAAGCAAAAGGAATGAATATCATACCTGTAAATCCGGAAGCAGATTCTATACTCGGAGTTAAAGCCTATCCCAATCTGAAAGAGTTACCGGGCGGAGTAAAGGGAGTCATAGTAATGACCAGCAAAGCAATAACTGCCTCCGTTGTCAGAGAGGCTATTGATGCAGGCATAAAACAGATCTGGATACAACAAATGTCCGATAGTAAAGAAGCTGTAGAACTTCTAAAGAGTTCCGATATAAATTATATCACTGGTGAATGCATTCTTATGCACTATAAGCCGGGCAGCATCCATAAATTCCACAGAGCCCTGAGCAGGCTTTTTGGAAGATTTCCCAAATAACTATTCAATATTCAATGAAGTTTAGTTAAGGAATATAATAACCAAACATGGAAGGAGTATTTTATCCCCGATCCCTCTCTTCCTCCTTGTGTTTACCCCCAAACCCCCCAAGGGGGGATTTAAGAACACCATTCCTCGGGGGCATGGGGGTACAAATGTGGAAGTGAGAAACTGATTATCCTGGCTTAACTAAACAACATTGATTCATCATTTAATTTTGTTTCCTGGTTATGAATTGCTTTCATTTGAGGATAAAATAATTCAATATGAGAAAACTGCTATTTTCGGCGATCGTTATTATCCTGGCCTTTTCAACAGGTTGTTCCGTCAGAAGTGAAAATAAGACCACAATTCCTGAAAAATCTCCCTTTGGTGACGGATCAAAACCTTATGCCCGGTACTGGTGGTTTGCATCAGAAATCAAAAAGAAGGATATCCGCTATAACCTCGACTGGCTTAAGGCGAACGGATTCGGAGGCGTTGAAATTTCCTGGGTTTATCCCCTTAACCGTTTTAATCCCCTCGACACAACCTACACTCCGCGTCAGGAATGGCTTTCCCCGGAATGGACACAAATTGTTGAATATGCAGTCACTTATGCCGACAGCATTGGAATGGGCTGTGACCTTACATTCGGAACCCTTTGGCCCTTTGGTGACTCAAAGGTAACTTTTGAACAGGCGACACAAAAATTCGGCAACGCGAAGTGGAGGCAGGTGATAACCAGGTCCTGGGAACACCCGAAACCAGGTTACGTTATTGACCACCTCACGCCTGAAAACTATAAACCATATTTTGACCGACTTTCAAAAGCCTTTCCAAAGCCTGTAACAAAGATTCCTCAGAGCTGGTTCATCGACAGCTGGGAGGTGGAAACCGAACATCTCTGGGCGGAAGGTTTCGACAAAGAATTTAAGGCCAGGTTCAATTACGACATTGTCCCTTACATGGATTCAATATATACTCCGGTCAATGCCAAGTATTTATATGATTATATGTCGCTCATATCGGACAAAGTAATACGATTTTACAAAGACTTTGACCTTCAACTTAACAGTGCTGGTGTTTTGTCGCGCGGACAGGTTTCAGGGGCACCCTGTGATCTTATTTCAGGTTATGCAAGCCTCGACATTCCGGAAGGCGAATCAATGCTTTTTGAACCTGAATTTTGCACAATTCCTGCTTCGGCAGCCCTCCTTTCGGGAAAAAACAGGGTCAGTTCAGAATCGTTTACCTGTCTTTACGGCTGGCCGCGTGACTTCCTCCGGAACGAACAGACAGCAGATTTGAAACTTGTTGCGGATGCACTGTTCGCAAACGGAATAAACCAGATTATCTATCATGGAAAGCCGCATAATCCGGCATTTCAGGATACAGTTAATTTTTATGCAAGCACTCACGTCGGACCCACAGGATCGATTGCAGACGATTTAAAGGAATTCAACAGGTACCTTGAGACTGTTTCATCATATATGAAGAAAGGAAATACCTTATGCGACATAGGAGTCTATCTGCCAACGGAAGATGCATGGATGGCTGGCGTAATGCCTAAGGAAAAACAATTCATCTGGGCCTGGGGAAACTATGAAATCCGTTATGTGTATTTCCCTGATGAACTTGCTTCATTCAATCCTGTCTGGATAAACCGTGAATTTCTTGAAAAAGGTGCAGTTGCCGATGGAATTTTCAAAGTAGGAAATGCTGAGCTTAGAACACTGTATTTTAATAGTAAATATCTGGATTACAATGTTATAAGGCGACTGGCAGAACTTACTGATCAGGGATTGAAAATAGTTCTGAAACAAACTCCTTCGGAACCAGGAGCTGTGGTACATCCCGATTACATAACCCTCCTTGAAAAAATAAAGGCATCCAGAGTCAGCATTGAAGAAATGCCTGTAAACGCAGTTCCTTTTATCACCGGAACAAACATTCCCCGTCACTGGGTAAGAAAAGATGGCAACGTCCTGTATGTGTTTTTTCCCAATCCTAATTCAGACAGGCTTAAGTTTCCTCTTTCCTATGGCCAATCGCTGGAGTCTGTTGTGAAAAACAAGCCCGTTAAGATTGAGTTCAACGGGAATACCTATTCACTTGATCTTGAGTTCAGGCCGTATCAGTCATTATTGTACCGACTGGAGAATGGAAAAGCAGCACCTGTTGATATTGAATTTATTCCAAAAACCCCGGTTAAAAAGGAAAGGCCTGTTGGCTTCAAGGCCCCATGGCTTGTGGGATGACGTTTACTTTCAACCCGCAATCTGCGTAATAAACCAGGGAATGTCTTTGACTGTTTTTCAAAACTGAAATATATCAATTTCGATTTATTATTACCTTGCAAAAAAATTACGGAGCATTTAAAAAACAGAACTCATGGGAAACAATAAACTCACCCGCCGGCAATTCGTTACCACAACAATTGCTGCAGGAGCCGGAACAGTCCTATTGGGAAATTCAGGAATTGCACTGCCTGTTAAAGCCTCAAAACTATCCGGAGATCCTTTTCAGACCGTTACCCTCGGTAAAACGGGAATAAAAACAACCCTTCTTGGAATGGGAACTGGTTTCAGCGGCTATAACCGTTCCTCAAATATTACCAGGGCCGGTGTTGCGGAATCAGTTATCCGTTCGGCATACGAAAAAGGCATACGTTTTTTCGATTGCGCCGACAGTTACGGGACACATCCTTTTGCTGCAGCAGCTCTAAAGGGCATCGCAAGGGAAAACTATACACTGAGCTCCAAAATATGGGTAGGTCAGGGAGGAATTCCGGAGCCCGACCGTCCTGATGCCAATGTGGTTATCGACCGATTCCGAAAGGAACTTAATACTGACTATATCGATATCGTCCAGATACATTGCATGACAGATTCTCACTGGACCGACAGCCAGAAGAAGCAGATGGACATTCTGGAAAACCTTAAGGCTAAAAACATAATCCGTGCTCACGGAGTATCTCTCCATTCGCTTGAAGCCCTTGAGGCCTGTGCTGAAAGTCAGTGGGTTGACGTTGTTCACGTAAGGGTTAATCCGTATGGTGAAGCCATGGACAGGAAAGATCCTGCAGAGGTGATACCTGTAATTGAAAAGCTTCACATGGCAGGAAAAGGAATTATTGGAATGAAGCTTATTGGAAACGGAAATTTCAGGAATGATTCCGGGAAGATAGATGCTTCATTAAAATATGTTCTCGGACTTGGCACTGTTGACATGATAATAGTCGGATTTGAAAAACCAGAACAAATCGATAACTATATTGGCAGGGTACGTAATGTATTGAATCCTTTAGCATAGTTTTTAAAATAAATTTCTGATTAAATCTTCTACCATGAGAGCACTTACGCTGTCGGCAATACTGCCGTTTCTTTTTTTCGGACATTCCTTCAGCCAGGATAAAATTGGCAAAATATTAGCTCCCGGAACAAACCCTGAAAAGCTTGCTGCTGTTTTTGAATTTACAGAAGGTCCTTCCGCAGACTCAAACGGAAATATTTACTTTACCGATCAGCCTAACGACAGAATTCTGATGTGGAGTGAAAGTGATGGGCTTAAAACCTTTATGCAGCCTTCAGGGCGTTCAAATGGTCTTGCCTTCGACAAAAACGGAAATCTCTGGGCTTGTGCTGATGAGAAAAATGAATTATGGATTATTAAACCCGATAAAAGTATTACAGTCATTTCTTCAAAATATAATGATAAGATATTGAACGGTCCGAATGATCTCTGGATAACACCTGATGGTGGAGTTTATTTCACTGATCCTTTCTATAAAAGACCGTGGTGGGGCCATACTGATGTTCCCCAGGATTGCCAGGCAGTTTATTATCTTACCCCTGATCATTCCAAAATAATAAGGGTTGCCGCAGATCTGGTTCAGCCGAATGGCATAGTTGGTACTCCGGATGGCAAAAAACTGTTTATCGCCGATATAGGTGGAAATACAACATGGTCATATTCAATACGCAAAGACGGATCACTTGGTGATAAAAAGCTCTTTTGCAAAATGGGTTCCGATGGTATGACAATTGATTCCAAAGGTAATATTTACCTTACCGGAAAAGGTGTTACAATTTTTGATAAAAATGGTAATAAGATGGGAAACATAGCCGTTCCTGAAAACTGGACAGCAAATGTCTGTTTCGGTGGAACAGACTTGAAAAGCCTCTTTATTACAGCCAGCAAAGGCCTTTACAGGATAAAACTTAAGGTGAAAGGCACGGGAGGGTGATTTGGCCTTAAGCCGTCTTAAATTAGCCCGGAATGCGTCTGGTTGTGTAAGGTATCCCCTACAGATGAAGTAGACCTGATCCTACATGATAAATATCCATGTTCCTACAGCATAATTATCCAAGTTCCTACACAGATCCCTGCGGAGTCTGGTAATTTTGTTTTGGAGAAAAGAGGTCCCCGGAGTGTAAAAGTAATTTTTTGGAAAGATCTTTATTTCACTCCCGGTCCAAACATGTTTACTTAAATTTTTGATATACTTGCACCCGGA
The DNA here is from genome assembly GCA_903844815.1 of uncultured Bacteroidota bacterium. Lineage (GTDB taxonomy): Bacteria > Bacteroidota > Bacteroidia > Bacteroidales > VadinHA17 > LD21. The sequence continues at coordinate 83,130 of CAIMVD010000267.1, forward strand.
AATAAATAAATTTCAAAAGACTTAAATTGGATAACCTGTAATAGATAAAAGATATAGAAAATGGAAGGAACACGCAGAGCAGATATAAAACCCGGCATTGATGTTATGATAGAATTGAAGGAAGATAAAAGGACCGGGCGTCTTACTGGCGGCAGAGTAAAAGAAATTCTTACTTCCTCTCCCACCCATCCTCACGGAATAAAAGTGATTCTTGAAAACGGGCTTGTTGGCAGGATCAAGCAAATCGTATAAATATCAGAAACGTCCTGATGTTTGAATTCTCTCCGACATGATAAAAAACATTGTTTTCGATCTGGGAAATGTTCTGATCAGTTTTAAGCCATCGGAATATCTTGATAAAAAAAACTACCCGGCCAATCTCAAGGAAAAGATACTTAAAGATATTTTTGGTAGTAAGGAATGGTTAATGCTCGACAACGGCGATATAACTACTTCCGAAGCTATTGATTCAATTTTAAGGCATTCATCTCTAAAAAGAGAGGAGATCATACATGTATTCAATCATAGAACGGAACTGATGTACCCCATTGACCAGAACGCCAGAATACTGCCTGATCTCAGAAAGCGCGGATTTAAACTCTACTATCTTTCAAATTTCCCGGGAGATATTTTCGAAGAGGTAAGAACAGGGTATTATTTTTTCACCTATTTCGACGGAGGTCTTATTTCAGCTGAAGTAAAAGTATCTAAACCCGATAACCGTATTTATAATCTTTTGCTTGAAAAATACAACCTGCTTCCGGAAGAATGTCTCTTCATTGACGATAGTGAGGTGAACGTAAAGGCTGCCGAATTTAACGGTCTTCAGGGAATTGTTACTTATGGTTCTTTGGAAATTGCTTCCAAAATAGAAGAAGCTCTTGTTTTGATAACCTCATAAAAACATTTCCGGAAATCGTTTAGCAGCCTGAAACAATTTTTATTTAGAAATTATACAACCAATTTGTAGTCTGGTTTAAATTTGAAAAATGCATAACGGGGGCTTTCCCCTTTTTTTATTTCAGGATGGCCTTAATGATGATCTCAGATTAAATATTCATTGAGGATGGCCGGACTTCTCCTAAATATTGAATTCTCATGGAGTTAACAGTTTAATATTAGCCTGTTATATCCTTGATATATAGTTATTTATGAAGTTATTTGGTTTCATTGTTCCACGTGGAAAAATCTGACTGTTCTTTGAAGAAATTGATCAAAACAGTCGTTTTTGACAAGCCAACAATTTTTTCGAGGTCAGAATGAGCTGCCTCCCTGATTTTATCAACTGACCCAAAATGCCGCAGCAGCACCTCTTTTGTTTTAGGTCCTATTCCTTTGATTTCATCCAGGTTTGATTTCAGAAAACCTTCGGAGCGTTTATCCCTGTGAAAATTAATTCCGAATCTGTGGGCTTCATTCCGCAGGTGCTGAATAATTTTCAGACTAATGCTATTTTTATCCAGATAAATGGGAACACTATCACCCGGGAAATATATCTCCTCAAGTTTTTTAGCAATACCAATTACCGTAATTTTCTCTCTTAATCCAAGGCTGTCGATACTTTTCATAGCAGAAGATAATTGTCCCTTTCCCCCATCGATAATAATAAGCTGAGGCAGCGCTTTGTTCTCGTCAACCATTCTTTTATATCTTCTTAAGACTACTTCTTCCATTGATGAAAAATCATCAGGTCCAGTTACAGTTTTTATATTGAAATGACGATAATCGCTTTTGCTTGGCCTTCCATTCCGGAATACAACACAAGCAGCAACAGGATTGGTTCCCATAATGTTTGAATTGTCGAAACATTCTATATGGACCGGAATTACTGGCATATGAAGATCATTTTTCATCTTTTCCAGATTTTTCCCTGTACGCACTTCCGGGGCATGCTCCATTCTCTTTTTTTTCTGTTCCAGCTTGTAATAAATTGCATTTCTCTCTGCTAGTTCGAGAAGTTTTAGTTTATCCCCGGCTTTTGGAATTGTATATTTTATTTTATCCAGCAAAAGGTCGGGTTTAAATGGTAAAATTATTTCTGGAGAAGAACTTCCCAATCTTTGGCGAATTTCAGTTATTGCGTACCCCAGCATTTCATCCTTAGTTTCATCAATTCTTGCTTTAAGTTCTACTGTCATCGCCTGAATAATTGCCCCCTCAATTACTTTTAGATAGTTAACATAAGCATTGCCTCCCTCCTCTGAATATGCAAAGACATCAACATTTTTAATATTATTACTTACAATCGCAGATTTGCTTCTGAATTTTGAGAGTACTTCTATTTTATCCTTTATAACCTGAGCATCTTCGAATTTAAGGTCTCTGGAAAATCCTTTCATCATGTTTTTCAGATGGTCAATAACTGATGAAATATTCCCATTAAGAATCTCTTTTATAAACAACATATTTTCTGAATACTCCTCCTCCTTCTGCTTACCTACGCATGGTGCCAGACAGTTTCCCAGGTGATATTCGAGGCAAACTTTAAATTTACCCGCGGAAACGTTTTTCTCCGACAAATAATTTGAACATGTTCTTAGTTTATATAATTGCCGTATTAACTCAACCAGGGTTTTCACCATAAGTCCTGACGTATACGGGCCAAAGTAAACAGATCCGTCTTTGATTACATTTCGGGTACTAAAAATTCTCGGGAAAGGTTCTCTTTTCATACATATCCACGGAAAGGTTTTATCATCTTTCAGCAGGATGTTATATCGTGGCTGGTACTTTTTTATAAGATTATTCTCCAGCAACAAGGCATCTGATTCAGTTTCTACAACTATATGTTTAATTGCCCTGGCCTTTCTAAGAAGAACTATAGTTTTACCTGACTGGTTTTTTGTGAAATATGAAGTGACCCTTTTTTTTAAATTCTTTGCCTTTCCTATATAGAGGACTGTTTCATTTTCATCAACGAACTGGTATATTCCGGGTTTATCAGGTATCAGCTTCAGGTACGACCTTAATATCTCATCAGTATTCATCTGGATCCAATGTCTTATAGAAAATTCCCTCTTTTAGAGTCTGCCTTCTTCGATGCCATTTTTGGCATCTTTAATCCGGTTAAACAGGAAACATATATAAAAGAATAATAAAAAATTTCAAATTGTTCCACGTGGAACAATTTACCTCCCCAAATACATCAATAGAATACTTATATCAGAAGGAGATACTCCACTTATTCTTCCTGCCTGACCTATATTTACAGGCTTAATCTTATGAAGCTTTTGCCGTCCCTCAGTGGAGATCGAAGTCAGCTCTGAATATTCAATATCCTCTGGAATTCTAAGGCTTTCAAACCTGGCAATTTTATCCGCAAGTAATTTTTCTCTATGAATATATCCTTCGTACTTTATCTTAATTTCCGCAGATTCTGCAATTTCATTGTACCTTTCTAATGTCGTGCTATAAAGATCCTTGCTTCCACTAATACAATTTAATAAATCTACAATATTTATTTGTGGTCTTGCTGCTATTGTAATTGCCTTTACCTTTTGACTTATAGTAGTTGTTCCTGCATTTTCCAGAAACAGATTTATCTCCTCTGGTGAAACGCTGGTTTCGGTTAGGAAGCTTATAATTTCAAGCACTGCTTTTTCCTTTTCATCAAGCAATCGAATCCTCTCTTCTCCTGCCACACCCAGTGAATAACCAATTCGGGTTAATCTTTCATCCGCATTATCCTGTCTTAGCAAAATCCTGAATTCAGCTCTTGAAGTAAACATTCTATAGGGCTCATCAACCCCTTTTGTGACGAGATCATCAATTAAAACTCCAATATACGATTCTTCCCTGCCAAAAATACATGGTTCCTGCCCCCTCATTTTGAGCACAGAATTTATTCCGGCCATCAAACCCTGCGCAGCTGCTTCCTCATATCCTGTTGTTCCATTTATTTGTCCGGCAAAATAAAGATTCGCAATTCTCTTTGTCTCCAAAGTGTGCTTTAATTGTGTCGGCTGAAAAAAATCATATTCAATAGCGTAGCCCGGTCTGAATATTTCCACACCCTCCAGGCCTCTTACTTTCCTCAAGGCCTTCAGTTGTACTTCTAGCGGAAGGCTACTTGAAAAACCATTAATATAATACTCCACTGTATCTTCGCCCTCCGGCTCAATAAACAACTGATGTCCTGTTTTATCCTTAAATGTTACAATTTTATCTTCAATGCTTGGGCAATACCTCGGTCCCCGTCCTTTTATTTTTCCTGTGAAAAGCGGACTGAATTCCAAACCCTGCCTTATCTCGTCATGGACCTCTTCATTTGTATGGGTTATAAAACAACTTTTCTGAACATTTGATCCCCTATTGCTCTTTTTGTATGAAAAACCACCTCCATTCGCCTCCCCTTTCTGTTCCGTCATTAATGAAAAATCAATAGACCTTCCATCAATTCTTGCACTCGTCCCGGTCTTCATTCGCTCTACCGAAAAACCTAAACCGGCTAGCTGTTCGCTCAATCCAAATGAAGCCTGATCGCCCGAACGTCCTCCTTTATTCTGTCTGAAACCAACATGCATCAAACCATTCAGAAAGGTTCCATTTGTTAAAATTACCGCCTTAGCTTTGAATTTCGTACCAAAAGCGGTTTCGACACCCCTTACAATTGTTCCATCTGTTAACAGGGAAACTACCTGTTCCTGCCAAATAAAAAGGTTTTTATTGGACTCCAGGGCTTTTCTCCATTCCGATGTAAACTTCTGCCTGTCGCACTGCGCACGCGGACTCCACATTGCCGGGCCCTTCGATCTGTTCAACATCCTGAACTGGATCATACTACTGTCAGTTATTAAACCGCTCATTCCTCCCATTGCATCAATCTCCCGCACAATTTGTCCTTTTGCAATCCCTCCCATCGCAGGGTTACACGACATTTGGGCAAGCTTAGTCATGTCCATAGTTACCAAAAGCGTCCTTGCTCCCATTACGGCAGCAGCATGGGCAGCCTCGCAACCAGCATGTCCGCCGCCTACAACTATAATATCATATATAAATTCCATAGATTTATTTACAAGATCTCTGAAGCCATTTATCTTCTGCTTCGTGCATAATTTGTCTTTCCTCCTCAGTAGTGTCTTCCATTCCTACTAAATGAAGAACTCCATGAATAATAACTCTCTTCAACTCTTCCTGTACAGTAACACTAAATTCCTCTGCATTCAAGGCAACAGTATCCACGCTAATGTAAATTTCTCCTGCAACAATATCTCCCTTATTATAGTTAAATGTAATTACGTCAGTATAGTAATCGTGAGCCAGAAACTCAATATTAAGACTTTTTAGTTCGCTGTCGCCTGTAATAATAAAACTAATATCCCCGGGTATCCTATTCTCTTCTGTTATTAAACTTTTTATAACATCAAAAAGCTTTCGAATGCCTTTCAGTCTTATACCTTCCTTATCATAAAAAATACGAATACTCAAGATTTTATGTTTTTAAATGTCATCGTAACTGTATTTCCTTTCCTGCTATACTTTATATCATCAGCCAAATGCCTCATAAGGTAAACTCCCCTTCCGTTGCACATTTCAATATTTTGCGGCAATGTTGGATCCGGAACTTCTTCAGGTCTGAAACCACTACCCTCATCAGCCACTATTATTTTTAATTCTTCTTTTATGTATTCAATCTCAAATCTCACGCTTTTCCCAGGATCCATCTTATTACCATGAAGAATCGCATTATTAACAGCTTCAAGCGCAGAAACAAGAATTTTTCCATAACTATCCTGAGTTATGCCAAGTTCAAGCGTTGCTTCATCAATAGCATTTTCAACAATTCTTAAACTTGCCTGATTCGATTCAATCTTTATTTTCTTTCGCATATCTCTTTTAAATCATCCTTTATACAGAGAAACAACAATTTTGTTACATTACTTTAACCTATTTTTTTACAATCCATAATTCAGGGTCCTGATACTTAGTCTCAAATATCATGAATTTTAGCACCGTGCTATTATTTTCTTCATCCGTATATACTTCTCCCAATTCCTGATTCGCTATAACCTTATCGCCTTTTTTTACCTTTAAATTTACAAGATTAGCATATATTGTAAAATATTTCCCGTGTCGGATAATAACAGTCATATTGACCCCCGAGATTGCAAAAACTCTCATTACTTCTCCCTGAAATACACTCCGGACACCAATTTTTCCGGCTCCTGTAATTTCTATACCAATATTTTCTTCTGTAAGATATTTTAAAACAGGGTGCTGTTGAATACCAAAATGACCAGTTATAATTCCTTTATTAACAGGCCAGGGCAACCTTCCCTTATTTTCTCCGAAACTATCACCTGTAATCTTCTGCTGAGGTGAAACCTCTCCCTTAATTGCCTTTTTTCTTTCCTCTTCAATTATTCTTGAAATTTCGCTTTCAATCCTCGCTGCAATTCTCTTCTTCTCTTCCAGTTCCTTTTTAAGTTGCTTTTCCTTTCCGGACAGGCTTTTTACCATATTTTGCTTGCTTGTCTGCTCACTAATCAACAGGTTCTTTTGCCTTTCTTCCCTCGTTTTTAAATCTGACACGCGCTCCAGGTCATCTTTTAATCTCTTCCTTGAACCTTCTATCTGTGCCTTCAGCTCCAGAATTACTTCTGCTTCTTCTCTTCTGAATTCAGCAATCTGTTGAAAATATTTCATTCTCTTGTAACCCTGATTAAAGTCCTTCGCTGATATTATATAAACAATTTCAGGATAACTTTTCTTCAGCTTATAAGAATTAACAGCTGCCTGCCCATAATCCCTTTTCATATTTTCAACGTCCGACTCCATCATGACTAATGCCAATTCATTAAGGGCTATCCTCACGTTTAGCATGGAAATTTCATCCAGCATATCCTTTATTACAGTTTCACGAAGACCAACTTTACGACCTATTATTTTAATAGCATTAAGACTCTCATTTTTTACTTTAGACGTTTCCTTTAAAAGATTATCTACAAAATCTATTTCTTCAAGAGTTGCATTTCTTCTTGCTTCCAGTTCAGCCCTGCTCTGACCAGAAAGAACAGTAGCAATCTGCAAAAATAAGAATACTAACAATACCGAACCTTTCATAAAAGCTCTAGTATTTCATACCGGTTATCAATATTGAATTCAACCTTATCGTTCCAGGGACACTCAATTTTCCTAATTCTAAATACGGCCGATAATTTCCTTGAATCATTAGTCATCACAATTTTCTCCGGGAAAAAAGCATTATTTTCCTTTTTATACTTTTCATATCTTATAATTGAAACGTCCTTTCCTAACCTGGATTCAACACTTGCTGAAACTGCTTTTCCTTTCTCCCTATCCAATTCATACCGCATAACAACCCCTGAAATCAAACATTTTACCTTCACAATATTCCCTTTATTCTCACCCTCATCAACCTTAGTACAATTTCCAATAAAGTCTCCGAATATCACTGCCAAAATTTCTGCAGGAAACCCATAATTTCTATTTACATACTTCAAAGGTCCACGGTATACTTTATGTTTAAGCCTGTCTAGTATAAATATTGAATCTCTGTTTAAATAAATCCTTGCAAACTCAATACCGGTTTTACTGCGCAATGTTATAAGATATTTGTCTGGTTTTTCAAATCTGACACTTCCTGCTATGTTACTTTTAGTTTTACCATCATTAAATTCCAAATCTATTGACTTAATATAGAAACCATTCTCTGAAAGATTTTTTCCTCTTACATATTTATCCAATGACAAACTATTTCCTTCATTGCCCCCGTTTACGATATTCATCTCATGTCGTTGCAAAACCGAACATCGACAAAAAAACAACAGAATAATTAATGTAAAACCTATCTTTTGCAATTTTCTATCTCTTTAACCAGATGAACCTTCTTACCGTCGAGCTTTAAAGCAATGGCCCAATTTTCAGCTGCCTTTTCCAATTTCTTTTGTTTCTTTAAGATATAACCATAGTGTTCAAACCATTCAGCGTCTGGTTTTTCGGCTTTTGCTATTATTTCTTCCATGATTCTGGCTGCATCTTTCACTTTTCCCTGTTTAAAAAGTACCCAGGCATATGTATCAAGAAATGTTGTATTAGTACTTTCCATTTGAACTGCCTTTTTTGCCATAATACCAGCCTCTTTAAGCCTAATATTCTGTTCTGCAAGATAATAAGCGTAATTATTTAATACTGTCAGATCATTTTCATCTGTTTTTATAGCCTGATCAAAATATTCAAAGGCATTATCATACTCCTTCATTCTGTAAGCAATATCTGCTCTCATTGTATAGATTTGGAGCATTTTATCTTTATCTTCTGCAGCCAGAATTTCAGCCTTTTTCAATTCATCCAGAGCAAGCTGGTATTTCCCGTTTTCCAAGGCACCATTAGCATAAAGAATTTTTGCAAAAAATGAGGTATTAAATTTAGTGGCACATTCTTCTCCCTTTATCATCAGCTTCTTGTAATCAGGAATTTGAATATACACAAGCAGAAGCTTCTCCCATGCATAATAATTTTCGTTATTCTGCTTAATTATTTCCTCCAGCCTTGCAGCCGCCTCTGTATACTGTTCTGTTTTCACTAATTGATCCACCCTTAAAAGCGGCACAATCATATCAGCCTTGTAATTTGCCTCAAGAACCATTAATGACATTGTGATCCTTCCATCCTTATCTTCAATTATATCTTTGTCTTCAATGAGCTTACTGAATAATCCAATTTTATCCTGTAGCAACACTTTATTATTAAGACTAACAGAATTTATAATTGTGAAGAAATCATCATATTTCTTTTCATTTAGAAGAAAATCCGCCAACACAACCTGTGCTACCCCATCCTGAGGATGATCTTCAATCATTTGACTATAAACCTTTGTAGCACTTTCAGAATCTCCTTTTTCCCTGTATATTCCTGCAATTAATGCAGTATAGTTTATCTCATCAGGGTTTTTTTCTTTTAACAGTTTAGCCTGTGTCAAGGCCTCATCATACTTTTTTTCAGCCAGAAGGTTCTTAATGAATGAAACACTCATCTCCTCATTCATAGAGCCTTTTTTAAATGCAGTTTCGTAAATTGAAGCTGCCTTTGTAAAATTCTGATTTTCAGTATAAAGATTTCCCAAAGTACTCAATATATCAGTCTTATACGGAAACAGCTTCGAGGCTTTTTCAAAATAAATTATAGCACTATCGATACTTTTCTGGCGATAGCAAATCCCTCCCACAGTCATTAGGTACCACAAATTCTGCTCATCCAGACTTAAAGCTTTAAGCGCATAAACTTTCGCGTTTTTCAAATCACCGGTTTCAGACACTATTTGGGCCATTTGAAAATATGCCGCATCACTTTCAGGAAACAATTGTATACACTGGTCAAGATATTTTAGTGCATCACCATAATTACCAAGGAGCTTTTGTCGTAAAGCTTCCACGTAAGTATAATCAAACTCTGCCGTATTATACTCTTTTCCTACACCTTTAAGACTTTTCCCTGGTATTAATGATTTAGTACACCCGACAACCAAAATTGCAAATAACAAAATAGTTGTATTTAACGTAATTTTTTTTCTCATTATCATTTCTTACCTGTATGTCCAAATCCCCCTTCTCCCCTTTCTGAATTAAACAAAGTATCAACTGATACCCATTCTGCCTTTTCATGTTTGGCTATAACCATCTGACAAATCCTATCACCATCTTTAACAACAAAAATTTCCTGTGAAAGGTTTATTAGAATAACACAAACTTCTCCTCTATAATCTGCATCAATAGTACCCGGACTATTTAAAACCGTAATTCCTCTCTTTATTGCCAATCCGCTTCGAGGTCTGATCTGTGCTTCATAACCTTCAGGAATTTCAAGGTACAAACCTGTTCCAACAAGTGTCCTTTCAAGAGGATTAATTACTATATCATTCTCAATATTAGCCCTAAGATCCATACCTGCTGAAAAAGCCGTGGCATAATCCGGCAAATCATGCTTTGATTTATTAATAATTCTAACCTTCATTACAATATTTAATACAATCTGTGCTTAATTAATATAACTATGAACTTTTCATCCTGAAAACAATATTCCAATGAAAATATTATAAACGAAAAATAATAGATTTGCAAAAACATTATTTTCGTGTATCGCACAAAGTTAAATATCTTTGCGTTCAATTTTACAGAACGTTTGTAATCGTACAAAAAATTAAATAAAACTATTTTGAAAAAATTATTTCTTCTCCCTCTGTTTTTAATATCCATCTCTTGTAATACTCATGGTCTTAATGAGAACACTATTGTTTTGATAAAAACGACAATGGGAGACATAAAAATAAAATTATACGACGAAACTCCTATCCACCGTGATAATTTTATAAAGCTTGTCAAATCTGATTTTTATGAAGGTGTATCCTTTCATCGGGTTATGAAAGATTTTATGATTCAGGCAGGAGATCCGGCAACTAAAGCCAAAACAGCCCATCCTCTTCCCGATTCATTAAACACCTATACTATTCCTGCTGAAGTAAACAATAAATACTTCCATAAAAAAGGTGCCCTGGCAGCTGCCCGTCAACCCAACGAAATAAATCCAGAGCTGAGATCTTCGGGAACACAGTTCTATATTGTTGAAGGAACAAAATATACTGATGATGAATTAAAAAATGCAGAACAACGAATCACAAACAATATAAAACAAGCTGTTTATACCAGAATATTGAAGGAAACAACCGATAGTCTTCAAAAAACAAGTACTACAAGCACTCCCTCTCAGGTACAGGAAATTGCTTCAATGAAGATGTTCAGCTATCTTGTTAACTCAAAAGAGTACATAATACCTGAAGAACAGCGAATTTCTTATAAAACATATGGTGGTACTCCCAGGCTGGATGCTACGTATACTGTATTCGGTGAAGTAATAGAAGGACAGGATGTTGTCGACAGGATTTCCACTGTTGCAACCTCTGCTAATGATGTCCCCCTGACAGAGGTTAAAATTCTTAAAGTAAAAATCGTAAATAAATAGAACCCATGCTCAATAAGATCTCCGAAATATTAAATGAAATTTCAGCATATTCAACCCAAAAACATGATGAGCTTGAATCATTCCGTCTAAAATATTTAAGTAAGAAAGGAATTATCTCCGAACTTTTTGAAGATTTCCGTAACATACCACCTCTCGAAAAAAGAGAAATCGGACAGAAACTTAATATTCTTAAAGAGAAAGCACTGGAAAAATACAATTCACTTAAGTCCGATCTGCCCGAAACCGCACCAATATCAGATTCCTCAGACCTTTCCAAACCGTCATTTCCATTTCCAACCGGTTCCCGTCATCCAATTTCAATAGTTCGTAAAGAGATAATTGAAATTTTTAACCGAATTGGCTTCGTCGTCTCTGAAGGACCAGAGATTGAGGATGATAATCATGTTTTCACTAAACTCAATTTTGCGCCGGAACATCCGGCACGCGATATGCAGGACACTTTTTACGTTTCCAGAATATCCGCCGAAGATTCAAGTCCCGAAGATATTCTACTCCGCACACATACATCCTCAGTACAGGTTCGGGTAATGGAGGGACAGAAACCTCCGATCCGGACTATCTCCCCGGGAAGAGTATTCCGTAATGAAGCCATTTCAGCCCGTGCTCATTGCATATTTCATCAGGTAGAAGGCCTTTATATTGATACAAACGTTTCATTTGCCGACCTTAAACAAACACTATTGTATTTTGCACGCGAAATGTTCGGAAAAGATACTGAAATAAGATTAAGGCCATCCTATTTCCCATTTACCGAACCTTCTGCCGAAATGGACGTCAGCTGCAGGATCTGTGGAGGCAAAGGCTGCAACGTATGTAAATACACCGGTTGGCTCGAAATACTTGGATGTGGGATGGTACACCCTAATGTATTGGAAGCGTGCAACATCGACAGTAAAGAATATACCGGTTTTGCTTTTGGCATGGGTATTGAGAGGCTTACGATGCTTAAATACAGGGTCAACGACCTCCGCCTGTATTTCGAAAATGACCTTCGATTTCTAGAACAATTCAGAACTTCCTTTTAATCTAACTGAACTTTTATTACCTGAATAACGTTATTCAGTTTGATCCTAATTATGAAACAAATGAAACAACAGGATATTAATATTCCCCTGTGTGCAAAATGCTCTCTGGAATCCGGTTCCATTTTCAAACATCTAACTCCTGACGAAACAGAGAAACTTAATTACGAAAAGGATTTCCGTCAATATAAAAGGGGTGATATTCTTTACCAGGAAGGTAACAGGATAAGCGGTTTCTATTGCATAAATTCCGGGATAATCAAAGTCTTCAAAACCGGCTTTGATGGCAAGGAACAAATAATACGATTTGCAAAACAAGGAGATATTATTGCTTACAGAAGCGTACTTAGCAATGAACTTGCCTGCACATCTGCCAAGGTAATTGAAGATTGCCAGGTATGTTTCATTCCCTCTGAGATTCTTATTTCCTTCATAAAAACCAATCCAGCCTATGCACTGGAACTCATCAAACTCGCCTGTCATGAATTAGGTGAAGCCAACTCATTTATTACTGACATTGCTCAAAAAACCGTTCGGGAAAGACTTGCTGAAATCATACTGTTCCTTGTAAATGATTTTGGACTTGACGACCAGAATTATCTTAACATTTCTCTTACCCGGGAAGAATTAGCCAATATTGTTGGCACCGCTACAGAATCAGTTATAAGACTTCTTTCCGAATTCAAATCAGACAAACTTGTTGAATTAACAGGCCGCAAAATTAAAGTACTTAATACAAAGGCACTGGAAAAGATTAGCAATATCTACAATTAAAGACCAGCTTCCTCCTGTATTAAAAAAGAGTTCCGTTATCATCACGCCTGAAAACTTTACCCAAGTGCCTGTATGCATGTTCTGTAGCTTCGCGTCCCCTGGGAGTGCGCTTTAAATATCCCTCCTTAATAAGAAATGGTTCATAAACTTCCTCTATTGTACCGCTCTCCTCGCCAACTGCAGTGGCAATAGTATTTAAACCAACAGGTCCGCCACCAAACTTTTCGATAATTGCAAGAAGAATTCTGTTATCCATTTCATCCAATCCGTTCTCATCAATATTAAGAGCCTTAAGACCATATCTTGTAATATCAAGATCAATTATTCCGGTCCCTTTGACCTGTGCAAAATCCCTTATTCGTCTGAGAAGGGCATTTGCAATCCTGGGAGTACCCCTGCTTCGCCTTGCAATCTCAACAGCAGCAGAATCTTCCACTTTAACATTAAGTATTAACGCAGACCTCCTGACTATTCCTGTAAGAATAACATTATCATAATACTCAAGGTGAAATTTAATTCCAAAACGTGCTCTTAACGGGCTTGTAAGCAAACCCGACCTAGTGGTTGCTCCAATAAGGGTAAATCTGTTTAAAGTAAGCTGAACCGATCTTGCACTTGGTCCCTTATCTATCATTATATCAATCTGGAAATCCTCCATCGCTGAATACAGATATTCCTCAACAACAGGACTCAATCTATGAATCTCATCAATGAAGAGCACATCCCCTTCTTCAAGATTTGTAAGCAAACCAGCCAGATCCCCCGGTTTGTCAAGAACCGGACCTGAAGTGACTTTCATATTTACTTTCATTTCATTCGAAATGATAGCGGCAAGTGTAGTTTTTCCTAAACCCGGCGGCCCATTCAGAAGTACATGATCAAGAGACTCTCCTCTTCGTTTTGCAGCAGTAACAAAGACATGCAGATTTTCTATAACCTGTCTTTGTCCCTGAAAATCATCAAAACTAAGCGGTCTGAGCTGCTTTTCAAATTCCTTATCGGGACCTGCAACGTTCTCCCTTACAATATTCAGATCTTCTGACATTAATCTTAAGTTCTATTTAATGAGCTTCGAATCACTCTCTGGCAGCCTGATCTTAATACCGTTAATACTGGTCTCCACATCATCCTTATAATTAATAACTATTACAGGAGTACCCTCTTCATTGAATTTTTTCCAGGTCTTTTGCCTTATTCCCATCTTGAAATACTGCTCTTCCTTTATACTTCCATCTTCATAATAAAAAACCTGCCTCCCATCGGGATTTCCCTGGATAAAATTTCCTTTATATCTAACTTTTTTATTTTCAAACGTCGAAATCCATTCACCTTCTTTTAATCCCACAATAAATTTTCCATTTTCGGTAGAGTCACCGGCTTTTGTCATCCATTCTCCGTTCTTCTCTCCGTCGCTATAGATGCCCTTAGATAAAATTGCTCCCGATATAGAATATTCTGTAAACTGTCCATCGCGCTGACCCTGAAAGTACTCCTCTTCTCTTAACACGGCGCCGTTGTCATAATACCAGGTCCAGAGTCCGTCAGGCCGGCCGTTGTTAAATGTACCTGTCTGCTCTATTTTTTTCCCCTTATTATAAAATTTCCAGTTACCTGTTTTTCTGTTATCATTATATTGTCCTTCCGCAATAAGAAGACCTTCCTGAGAATAATCCTTCCATTTTCCATTCCGGTTGCCCGCCTCATCCACAATTCCTTCTGAAATCTTATTACCTATATCATTATAAATATACCCATTCAGAATCTTTCCCTCTTTATTATACTCCCTGTGTATACCTACCGGTATTCCTTTTTTAAACGGGCCACTGTAATTTAATTTACCATCCGTATCATATCTATTTACAATTTCAATATCCTGTTCATCTTCTACTTTTGATTTTACGACAGCACCATTTTCATATAACATTGTAACAATTAATCTTCCCCGGCTATCATATTCTTTATAATAGCCATTCAGTAAATCATCCTTAAATGCAGATTCAGTTTTTATACCCCCCGATTCATTAAATTCTTTCCAATCACCCTGTTTAAGTCCTTTTGAATCCTTCCTGTTAATTTTTTCCCGACTAACAAGGAAATCATTATTATACTCCATAAGTGTAATAACAATTCCATTCTTATCAAATTCTTTTGACAGACCGTCTTTCTTATTTCCACTGTAAGTTATTGTACTTTGAGTTTTACCATCCGGAAAGAATATAAATGCTGTTCCCTCTTTCTTATCTCCAGAATATAATTCTTTAGACCATAAATAAATACCTTTTTCAGCATCCTTTTTATACTTATAATAATAACCGCTTTTTTTCCCAAGTAGATAGCTGATTTTTTCAGTAGTATCGCCAACCTGGTCGAAGAACAACCAAATGCTATCCAGTTGAAAATTTGTTCTTTTACCCTTGGATTTTAGAATACCGGTAACATAGTAACTCTTCCAGAATCCCTCCGGTTTACCATTTTTAATAAGGCCCTCACTTGACACAGTACCGTTTGGATATTTAAAAACCTGATATCCGTCATTTACCTGTGTTGCTTCCTGGCAATAAGTAACTCCGGTTACAAAAAAAAGTAAGATGACTACAACTAATTTATTAAGCATAAACCTTATAGATTTAATTTTTCAGAAATGTCAAGCATCCTCACAATCGGGATACGAGCCTTATCCATAAGCTCATTATCCATGTTAATTTCAGGAGAGCACTTTTTAAGGCAACTATAAATCTTCTCCATAGTAATAAGCTTCATAAAACTGCATTCGCTGCATCCGCAAGTTGAATCGCGAGGAGGAGCAGGTATAAATGATTTATCCGGATTAAGCTTAATCATTTGATGTATAATTCCGGCTTCTGTAGCAATTATAAAGGTTTTACAACTATCTGATTTTGTAAATTGCAATAAAGCTGCAGTGGATCCAATAAAATCAGCAACCATACGAACAGGGAGTTCACATTCCGGGTGGACAATTATCTTTGAATCCCTATTCTCTTTTTTCAATTTCAAGATTGCCTCAAGTGAAAATTCTTCATGAACATGACAAGTACCATTCCAGACAACAATATCCTTTCCTGTTTTATTTAAGATATAATTTCCCAGATTTCTGTCCGGAGCAAAAAGAATCTTTTCATCTTGTGGCAGAGAATTAACTATTTCAACTGCATTTGAAGAAGTACAGGTAATGTCCGACATTGCTTTTATTTCAGCAGTTGAATTAACATAGGTAATTACAGTTCTTCCTGGATGATTCTTCTTAAATTCCTTGAATTCTTCCGGTGTGCAGGAATCTGCAAGCGAACAACCTGCCATCATATCAGGAAGTAAAACTATTTTCGAAGGCGAAAGTATTTTAGCCGTCTCTGCCATGAATTTCACACCCGCAAAAAGGATGATGTCAGCATCATTAGCAGCTGCCTTTTGAGAAAGAGCCAGACTATCTCCAACAAAATCTGCAATATCCTGTATATCTCCGGTCTGATAATAGTGAGCCAGAATGATAGCATTTTTTTCTGCCTTCATTCTCTTTATCTCAGAGATATACTGCTCAGGGGATAACTTTTCCATCTCACTTAAAATTAACCATTAATTCCGACGATAAACTTAATCAAATTAGTTTTACTGAAACGTTATTCACTTCACAACTCTTTATTATCAACATTAATATATTCTTAATTCTTTTAATTTAAATATTTCTATAATGATGATGATATGCTGTTAATACTGTTAAAACAAAAGTCATATTTTTATTGTTTTTTTCATCATCATCATCCTGTAAACAATTTTTCAACAGGTCAAAAAACATACCGTTTTTGATAATCAGCGTCTTAATGGAGTAATTAACAATTGTTAAGTGAAAGTTGTTAATAATCATATTTTAGCAAAAGTAAAGTTTTTAAGGTTGAAATATGGTTCATAAATTGACATTATTATCTTAAAACTTTGTCAAGGCACGTTAGTAAACACCGGATGGCTTTAAGGGTGTTAACAAGTGTTCGTAAATTTACCTTTAAAAGCAATTTTCTTACAAGTTATCAACAACATTTTCCCATTCAGAAAACAGCATTAAACATTTGTCTGTTTTTTTTGTTTCATAATTATACCCTGGAAAAAACTTGATTTGTGAAATAAATTTACCTGATGACTGATCATTTATAGTAATTTTGTGCGTTTAAACACCTTTAAAAACAAAATAATTGGAAAAGAGAAGAATTGCATTAGTTTCAGATCATGCAGGTTTTTATATTAAGGAAAAGATTCTTAACTATCTTATTAAGGAGCAGTATGATGTTAAGGATTTCGGGGCCACATCGGAGGAAAGCGTTGATTATCCCGATTATGCTCATCCAATGGCTTATGCTGTATCTGCCGGCGAATTTGAATTAGGATTCTGCCTGTGCGGATCGGGAAACGGAATGAACATAACGGTCAACAAGCATCAGGGCATCAGAAGTGCTTTATGCTGGAACGAAGAAGTAGCAAGGCTTGCCAGGGCTCATAACGATGCAAATATTTGTTCATTACCGGCTCGTTTCATTTCGGAATCAGAAGCCTACCTTATAGTTAAAACATTTTTAAATACTTCGTTTGATGGTGGCCGTCATCAGAAAAGAATAGATAAGATTCAATTAAAAATGTATTAGTATGCTTTCGAATTCATGCAGATATGGTATTAGGGCAGTTATTTACCTGGCAGGTCTGCCCGTAAATGGAGGCATGACGGGTATCAGGAAAATAAGTTCTGATCTTAGCCTGCCAACTCCATTTCTGGCAAAAATTCTTCAGCAGCTGGCCAAGCAGAAAATCCTTAACTCATCCAAAGGACCCCATGGAGGTTTTTCACTTCTTAAAGACCCAAGGAAAATAACGCTGCTCGATATTGTTAATTCGATTGATGGTCAGGATGTTTTTACAAACTGCATAATGCATAACGGATCATGCGAAGGAGTAGAACATTCAAAAAAACATTGTCCGCTACATGATGATTATGAGAATACAAGGTCGGAACTAATAAAACTTTTCAGTCAGAAGACTATATATGACCTGGTAATCCAGTCAGATAAAAACGAAAAGAGAACTATCTGACGTTTTCCCATGAGAAAGGTTTAACCCATTGCCAGAGAAGAACAGCAAGAATAATGCCGAGTGAATTGAATAGAGCATCCAGAACACTAGCAGTACGAGTTTCAGTAAGTGTACCCTGAAGTACTTCCATCAGAATACCATAGAAGAGAGGAATGAGTGCTGCAATAAATAATTTTCTTCCGGTTATAAGAGTTTTCCTGTTTTCAAACATAATTAAACCCATAAAACCGAAATACATAGCAGTATGAACCAGCTTGTCGGCAAGCTCAAAAGTGGAGATATCGTCAAATTTTTTGGCATTAATGAGGCTTAGATACATAATTATCAGAGCCACAGAGATCGACAGGATGTTTTTCTTTACCATAACTATGTTTGCGGCAAATTTAACGAATAAACCGCGATATTTTAATATCTTACATTATTACATTTTTTGAGATGGCCGGGATATATATACATATACCTTTCTGCAAGAAGCTCTGTCATTACTGCGATTTTTACCATATTGTATCAACCTCAAACAAGGATGCCTTTTATGAAGCAATCATAAAAGAAGCGTCAATAATGAAGGATTATGCCGGAAATGAGCCTTTATCAACAATATACATTGGAGGTGGTACCCCTTCGGTCTGCAGCGTAAAAGACATTGCCACCATTCTGAATCATATAGTGAAAGTTTTCCCGACAGAGGAAACAAGTGAGATTACAATTGAACTTAATCCCGACGATGTGACATCTGAATACCTTAAAGGATTGAAAAGCCTCGGGATTAACAGAGTTAGCATGGGTATACAATCCTGGAGGGATACCGATCTGAAAATGCTAAACCGCAGGCATGATTCATCAGTAGCTGCATCGGCACTGAAGTCTGTTTTCAGGGCTGGATTTGAAAACGTAACCATTGATCTTATATACGGGATTCCAGGTATGACTTTGTCAGACTGGGAATCGAACCTGGATCTCTCATTTTCATATGATATAAAACATCTCTCTGCATACCACCTTACAATTGAACCCGGAACTGTTTTCGGGAAGATGCGCGATAAAAACCTTCTTTCCGAAATTGAAGAAGAGGATTCAGCATCGCAATTCAACATGCTTATTGAAAAATCGGAAACCGCAGGGTTTATTCATTACGAGATATCAAATTTCGGCAGGGAGGGATACTTTTCACGACATAATTCCAACTACTGGAAACAGGTTCCATATATTGGACTGGGACCGTCAGCCCACTCTTTCAACGGATATTCGAGGCAGTGGAATGTGAGCAATCTTAAGTCATACATAAGATCGGTTAACGAGGGCACTGCATATTATGAGAAGGAGGTACTTGATTCCCGAACCTGTTTCAACGAGTATATCATGACTTCGCTCAGGACAATGTGGGGCATTGACCTTGAGTATCTTGAGATGACTTTTGAGAAAGAGGGCTATGATTATGTGGTAAATCTCTCAACAAAATTCAAGGAGTACGGCCTTATGAAACAGGATAAAAAAAACCTGGTTCTGACGAACCAGGGTAAGATGATATCCGATAATATTATATCCGAATTTATGATGCCGGCTGAAGAATGATTATTTCTTTGAAAGCATGAAGTTGGTACGGCCTATTATATTATTTTCCAGATAAAGCTCGACGCTGTAATTTCCTACAATAAAATCACCTGTATTATCCAGGAATATGCAAACATCAATATCCTGATTCATATAATCAACCAACCGGCTTGCAGAGAAAACGATGTCCTTGCCCTTATATTTGAAAAGATTATCAGCCGAGGTTGCAATAACCAGCGAATCGGGCCTGAGAACCCTCATATAAACCTCTTTTTCACCGGCTTTAGCAAGGGCGTTTTCGCGAAGTGTAAAGCAGATCCTGAGCTTATCGAGAAGATTGATCCTTGTTGTCTCCTTCCTCTTTTTATTAAGTGAAACGGCCAGAATATCCTTTGCCTGAATCACCGATGCAATCTCGACTTTTGAGTTCAGCTCCTCTTTTACTTTCGAAAGTTCTGTATTCGTATTCTTTACCTGAGTGATTTGCTGCTGAATTTCCTTGTTTTGGGCCGACAGTACTTTATTTCTTGTATTGAGTGAATCAATCTGTACGATGTAGCTCTTCATAATATCGCGCATAGTCGAGATCTCTGACCTGTACTTTTTTATCAGCTGGCTGTTCGATGCATTTATTGAAAGCAGCTTAATGATCTTCTCCTTCTCCCTGAACAGATTGGCGTTCAGGGTATCGTTGTTTGTCTTAAGAGTATCGTACCCATTAACCATCAGCTTGAGCTCATTTGCAAGAGAGTCTTTTTCCTGGGTCAGAACTGTTTCCATTTCGTTCATCTTGCTTCTCTGGCTGAAGAACATAATAACCAGAACTAATAGGCCCAATGCCAGGATGATTGTTGTGGCAATAACGCCTGAAGGTGTCTTTTTGCTAATCTGTTCCATTCAAGTGATTTTTTAGTATCTGTATATTAATATGTTATGACAAGTCTGTTTTCAGAGTAAAATTAAGAATATCCTGCAAATATTCATACTATCCCTTTCTTTGATTATTGAATAATGGTACAATAATCAGAGACATGTTTTCATGGCAAAGCGGGTAAGTTATTAAATACAATCTTTTTAAGATCGATTTTTTCAAGGTTCTCCCTGGTTGCTTTATAACCCAGGGTATACAGTTCATGTGCCTTTTCGGGATCCAGAATTTTATAATTCTTCAATTCCTGGGGAGCTATCAGGAGATCGAATTTATCCGATTTTTCATTTATCTCTTCCGACATTCTAAGCATAAAGGCCCTTTCAGCAATATTTATGAGTCCGCTGATCTTTTCAACATAACTCACGGGGTTGACATAAGAGCCAATGAGGAAGCTGCACAGGTTTTCAACAGGAGCTACAGGCATGTTATCGAGAATACCGCCATCGAGATAGCATATATTGTCAATGACCACTGGCTGAAAAAGAACAGGAATGCTTGAAGAGGCAATTACAGGATTGATAAGTTCGCCTTTACTAAAATAATGAGGTCTTCCGTTATTCATGTCAGTAGCTGCAACGAATAAAGGGATTCTGAGCTCTTCGAAAGTAGTTGCACGAAGGTTGCTTTTCAGCATTTTAGCAACTCCGCCTATCTGAAGCAGGCCTTCACGGGGCAAAGTGGGACGCATAAAGTCGAGACGGCTGCCCATGCTTGTAATATCGAGGATCTCCAAAGGCGAGTATCCATCGGCATACAGAACTCCAATCAGGGCCCCGGCGCTTGTTCCCGAGATCACATCGGGAAAGATTCCTGCCTCATTTAATGCCTGAATAACTCCAAGATGTGCAAATCCCCTGGTGCCGCCACCACTTAAAACCAACCCGGTACTATACTTTTTTTCTGACATTTTATGAATTAATTACCATTTACTTTTATAAAAAACCGGATAACAACTTAAGATTAAGGAAAGTAATAAGAGCCAGAAACAACGACAGCAATATTTTCATATACAGGCTGTTTGCATATTTACCCATAACTTTTTTCGAAGAGGTAAGGTAAATCTGTATTGCTACTGTGAAAGGCAATTGTATGCTGAGGAACACCTGCGACAGAATGAGACTATTGAATGGATTCTTTACAAAGAAAATAACAGCCAGGGCTCCTATAAGAGAAACAAAAATCCCGATTTTTGAATGGTTATCGTTTGCATCGTAAGGTTCCCTGAACATCCCCGAGACTATTGATCCGCCTGCCATGCCGGAAGTAATTGATGATGCGATGCCGGCGAAAAGCAATGCAACTGCAAAAATCGCAGATGCGCTAGTTCCGAGCAAGGGAGTAAGGAGGCTTTGCGCCTGTGGAAGTTCATCTACAATTATATTGCTTCTGAAAAATGTTGCTGCTGCCAGTATTATCATTGCACTGTTTATAGCCCATCCGACAACCATTGAAAAAAGAGTATCAGCAAACTCAAATTTCAGCTGTTTCTTTATCACCTTTTCATCCTGCAGGTTCCACTGACGGCTTTGTATCACTTCCGAGTGAAGGAACAGGTTATGGGGCATAAGGACAGCTCCGAGGACACTCATTATCAGGAGCATTGAACCTTCAGGTAAAGATGGTTTTATCCAGGAAACTCCTGCAACTGCCCAGTCGACATCGACAAGGAAGAGTTCATATAGAAATGATAGTCCGATAATTGACACAAAACCAATTATCCACTTTTCAATTTTCTGATATGAATTGGAAAGAAGCATTATTATCACAAAAATTGTTACAAGCACAGCGCCAACCTTAACCGGAATATTGAAAAGCATGTCAAGCGCAATTGATGCTCCCAGAATTTCGGCAAATGATGTTGCTACAGAGGCCAGGACCGCGAAGGAAAGAATACTCTTTGAAATACGGGGCTTAATATATATTGTAGCCGCTTCGGACAGACACAGACCAGTTGCAATACCCAGATGGGCAACGTTATGCTGAAGTACAATGAGCATTATTGTTGACAGTGTGACAACCCATAGAAGAGAATATCCGAAACCTGAACCAGTGGCAAGATTTGCTGCCCAGTTGCCCGGGTCAATAAAACCAACGGTAACAAGCAATCCGGGTCCTATATATTTAAGTATATCAAGGGCTCCGAAAGCAGGGGTATGATCCTTTCGTCCAAGGTCCTTCAGCAGCCCGTTGGGGCCTGTAATATTTTTAAAGTTCAGCATTACGGATCTTATTGGAATTATTCCGTCCCCATAGCCGGGGAATGATTTACACCGGCAACAAATATAATCAATGATAATGAAATTAGTAATTTGAGTGATGACTACAGAAAATGAATAAATTTGTAATGAATTAATTTCGGGATATCAATTAAAAACGGTGTTATGCAATTTATTCTTATAGCCTACGACGGAACAGATGAAGGAGCTCTCGACCGCAGAATGAAAGTAAGGGAGGACCACCTGAGCAAAACGGCAGTTCTCAAGAAAACCGGCGAATTTTTATTTGGCGGTGCTATTCTTGATGACGATGGGAAAATGATAGGATCGATGATCGTTTACGAATATCCTGATCGTAAGGCTCTTGACGAAAAACTCATGGATGAGCCCTACATGACTGCCGGAGTATGGCAGAGGGTTGAGATTAAACCGTTTCGTAAAGCAAAAATGGAATAATGACTCCGGCAATCAGAAAATTTACCCCTTCGGCGGATAAGAGCGTGCTGGTATTGCTTGCCGGGAGCATGTGGTGCGGTGTAGGGATTTTGCTGATGAATTTTGCAGTAAAATGGGTTTCACTGACTGCGGGAAGGGAGAGGATTTTGCTTTATTCCGCCGGTTTTCTGGCGGCAATGGCCATACACCATTTTGGTTTCCTTAAAGTTGCCGATAAAAACCTGAGAAGGCTTCTTCCTCTGAGTCAAAAAAGATGCGTTTTCTCATTTATGACCTGGAAGAGCTACATCCTCGTTTCCTTCATGATGTCACTGGGTATAACTCTTCGCCATTCATCTCTACCTAAACAATACCTTTCAGTTCTTTATAATGGAATCGGACTGGCTCTTTTCCTCTCAGGGATCAGATATTTAAGATTTTTCTTTAAGCTGATTCTGACAAAAGATTCTGAAAAAAGCGTCAATTCAGGTATTTCAACACGGATTTAAACACTGGCAGTCGTACAGAGTTGACGTTGTAGTAATCTCCTGTGCCGGACAATCCTGTGTTCTGCCTGTTTATCAGCAGAATAACTGAAATGTTTTCAGAAGGAACAATTGAGATACTTGTTCCGGTGAATCCTGTATGACCAAAAGTACCGGCCGGACCATTTTTCATGAATGAATTTTCAGGATCCATCATCCAGCCAAGGCCGTTTGAGAACTTGTCTTTTGTAAGAAAGGTATCAATTGTTTTGGACGAAATAAACTGTTCGGGCCCCACCTTTCCCTTTGCCATCAGCATATCAACAAGCTTCTGAAGATCAGCAGCGGTTGAGAACAATCCCGCAGCCCCTGATACTCCCTTGCAGGCATACCAGGCATTTCCGTCATTTACCTCTCCCTTCAGGGTATAGGTACGCCAGCCATTCCATTGTCCGGGATCGATCTCCCTTATCCTGAAACCAAGCGTTGAATCATGGCACATTCGCTTTTCGTAGGGATTGCCATGCGAAGTTGCAGCAATTTTAAAGGATTTTCCGGAAGAAAGGGGGTTGTAGGTTGTATTATTCATCCCAAGCGGAACAAATACATTTTGGCTCATGAATTTCTCAAGTGACATCCCGGATACTATCTCGATGATCTCGCCAAGGATAACAAAGCCCAGATCGCTGTATTTGCGCTGTTGTCCAACAGGAAACATCAAAGGCAGGTTTCCTATAAGTTTGTAAGTCTCGTTCCTGTCGGAACAAAGGTAATAGAGAGGATACCATTCATGAAGTCCCGCGGTATGAGTCAGGAGATGACGAATCGTAATATTCTTTTTTTCACCGGAATTAAAAGCAGGTATATATTTCCCTACAGCGTCGTCAACACTTATCTGACCCCTGTCGGCAAGAAGCATGATCGAAGTGGTGGTGCCGACAACTTTTGTAAGTGAGGCTATATCGAACAGGTGTCCGGCTGTCATCTTTTCAGCAGGAATTAGCAGTTTATGGTTGTAATCGTATTTCGCGGCATATCCGTAAGCTTTATTATGGATCACCTTTCCATCCTTCTCAACAATTATTACAGCACCGGGAATCTTGTCGAGGTCGATCTGGCTTTGTATGATGCTGTCGATTTCAGCCGACAGTATGGCTTTGTTTCCTTTGAAGGTGTGATTCTGCCCGGAGGAAAATGAGAAAATGCAGAGTATGAAAAATGTAAGCAGAGCAGATTTTTTAATCATGGCGGAAGCTATTTTTTGGCAATGTAACCAACCCTTGGTCCGACTGACTTTCGGAGCAGCAATTCGGTAAAACCATCTTTGACGAAATTATTCAGTTCTCCGATAAGCTTAAAGCCAAAACTTTCATATAGTCTTATGGCTCCGGAGTTAAACGAAGAAACACAAATAAAAATGTTTGGTGAATAGGAGAGAATCCTCTTTTCGCTGAATTCAAGAAGCTTTGTCCCAATTCCCATTCCCCTGTACTTTTCTGAAACACAAATAGTTTGAATATAACCCGAAAAAGAGCCGCAGGTTTGCATTATTACAAAACCGGCGATATCATTCCCCGATTCTGCGATGCAGATCTCCTTGCAGGAACCCTCAAAGGCTTTCAGGCATTGTTCATAATCCATTTCAAGGGAGATCCAGGGATCAGTGGTTGTCATCATCCTTGCGCAGTCGGGAAATTTTCCGGGATCAGAAGTGATCGAGATTTTCAAATCTTCGATGTTGGACATTAGTTTTTCTTTTTGATAACTATCAGAAATATTATTGTCAGCAGGGCATTCACAAAAATATTCATAAATCCGAAATCAAAGTTGAGTTCTTTGATGAACCAGATGTTCAGAAGATATGTAAACAGGGCAGCCGCGACACAGGCTACCGGAACAAATTTTTCCCTGAATTTTATCTTTGAAAACAAGCCGGTAAGGTACAGACCCAGTATAGGACCGTAGGTATAACCGGCAATTTTAAAAATCGTGTTTATTATTGCTCCCTGGCTGTTCCAGAATAACATTACAATAAGGAACATAACGACATTGACACCGAAAAGAACATTATTCTTTATTCTCTTTTTCGATTCATGCGGCCTGTTTTCAATGTCCATGAAATCGTAGCTGAAAGCCGTTGTAAGTGCGGCAATGCACGAATCGATACTGGCAAAGGTGGAGGCTATTACTCCGATTAAAAATGCAATGGCGCCAATCTTTCCGAAATAGTTTAGAGTAAGGAGAGGGTAGAGGTCGTCGGTATTTAAGAACTGCCCATCTTTCATGGCTAGTTTAACCCCGTTCTTCTCGGCATAAATATAAATTAATATGCCAAGAGCCAGGAACAGTGTCTGTGCAAAAGCTATAAAGAAGCTGAAAGTGAGGACATTTTTTTTTGCATCGCGTGCATTGCTGACAGTAAGCGTCTTCTGCATCATGCTCTGATCGAGCCCTACAAGTGCAACTGTTATAAGCAAACCTGAAATAAACTGTTTGAAGAAATTCGATCCGGAATGAAAATCCCAGTCGAATAGCCTGGCGTACTTATGATGAACTATAGAGCCTGCCATTTCGCTGAATGAGAGGTGAAGGGAGCTTTTTATTGTAATTATTGAGATTATTATGACTGTAATTAGGAAAAGAGACTGAAGCGCATCAGTCCAGACAATTGTCTTGATACCCGATTTGTTTGTATACAGCCATATCAGGACCAGGACAACAATTATTGTAAGGAAATAGGGGATATGCAGGGCATCAAAAAAGGCATACTGTAATATTTTTATTGACAGCAGGAGGCGGAGAGCTGCACCGAAAGACTGTGATACAAGGAAGAAGAGCGATCCGGTTTTGTACGTTACATTTCCGAAACGGATATTGAGATAGGTGTAAATTGAAACCAGTTTCAGCCTGTAGTATATAGGAGTTAAGATGAATGCAATAAACAGGTAACCTACTATGGTTCCAAGTATGAACTGGAAATAGTAGAGGTTGTTATTGCCTACGTTTCCGGGGATTGAAACAAGAGAGACGGCCGAGATGCCAGAACCAATCATTCCGAATGCCACCAGGAACCAGGGCGATGCCCTGTCGCCGTCGAAGAAAGTTGAATCATGAACGTGGCGCGATGCAATATTGGAAATTATCATCAGTATTGAAAAGTAGCAGATGATGATTGCAAAAAGAAGCAGTGGGCTCATTTGGGAATGTAATTATTGAAAACCTTTCAAACCTAATGAAAAAGTCGGATAAATAATATTTCCCTATCTTTACTTATGCACTATTTGATAAAAATCAAACCATAAAAACAATGAAAAAGATAAAATTATTGCTCATTGCCCTTGTTCTGGGGACAATCCTGACAGCCCAGACCCCCGGGCTGCCTTTTAAAATGGAAGACCTCACCTCTCCGAAATTCACTAAGGCCGTTGAACTGTCGGGAGGGGTGTGCGTAATTCCAATGGGTGTAATTGAGAAACACGGGCCTGCACTTCCTATCGGGACCGATATGTATGAGTCGAGAGAGATAGCCTTTACTGCTGCAGGCAAGGAGTATGCAGTTGTTTATCCGCCATATTATTTCGGACAGATCTTTGAAGCCGGCCATCAGCCCGGAACAATTGCCTATAGTAATGAAATACTCTGGAAACTGCTTGAGGAGACATGCGCCGAGCTTTCGAGAAATGGACTTAAAAAGATTATCCTGATGAACGGACATGGAGGAAACACAAGTTTCCTGCAATATTTCTGCCAGTCGCAGCTTGCAAAACCCCATGATTATGTCGTCGTATTTTTTCGTCCCGGAAATGATCCCTCAACAGAGAAAGAAATCAACTCGTTGAAGAAAGCAAAGCTTGACAGTCATGCCGGTGAGGAAGAGACTTCGATGATGTACTTCATGAACCCTGCGTTTGTTGACCAGGATGCGCTGAAAAGTGAATCGGGACTGGATCAGGATCGTCTGGCGAAGGTACCTTTCGGTTACACAGGGATCTGGTGGTATGCAAAGTACCCGAACCATTTTGCAAGCGACTACAATACACCGAACAAAAGGCTGGGAGAACTTCTGATTACAAGTGAGGCCGGTCAGCTTGCTGAACTGATAAAGTTTATGAAAAAGGACAATACGATTAAGCAGCTTCAGGATGAGTTTTTCAAAAGAGAACAGAATCCGACAGGTAAATAGGTAGTTCATAGATTACTATTCTAACCATTCTCTGTGGACCTCTGTGCCACCTCTGTGATCTCTGTGTAAGTTCTTAATTATTTGTTACACAGAGAGACACAGAGTAACACAGAGAGACACGGAGGCAAAAAACTGTAATTTCGATCTTTTTGATTAGAAAGAAATGGATTTCAAGGAGCAAGCCTTTCCTTAATCCAGGCTTCATTTTCTTTTCTGTAAATTATACGGTCGTGAAGCCTGAAGCCTCCATCCTGCCAGAACTCAAACCAGTCGGGGAGGAGCCTGAGACCGCCCCACCATGGTGGTTTATCAACACTCTGGCCCGCAAATTGGCTTTTGAAATATTCAAAACTTAAATCAAGATGTTTCCTGTGGGGAATAACCGAACTCTGTTCACTGGCCCATGCCGAGACCTGGCTTTCCCAGGGGCGCGAGGCAAAATATTTTTCTGATTCTTCTTCGGAAGTTTTTTTAACCCTGCCCTCAATTCTTATCTGCCGTCCGCTTTCCGGCCAGTAAAATAACAAGGCGGCCATTGGATTAGTAAGAATGTCGGAAGATTTCCTGCTTTTGTAATTTGTGAAAAACACAAAACCCATGTCATCATATCCTTTGAGCAGCACAGTCCTGATTGATACCCGCCCGTCAGAAGATGCAGTACCAAGGCTTACCGAACCGGGTATTGCTATTGATGTAGTATCCCTCGCTGTGTACCATTTATTGAATTGATCGAAAGGGTTGCTTTCAAAATCCGCTTCCGAAAGGGCTTCAGTCTCTGTCATAATAAAAGTATTTAATGCTCTGAATAACGGTAAATCAAAAGGTTTGTTTCCGGTTATCCAAAATTAAATAATTTCTATAACTTGACGCCCTTAATATCCTAAACCATGATTAACATAAAAAGAAACAAACAATTTGCAGCATCGGTAATATTCCTGATGCTGATCATAGGGGTATCCTGCAAGGTGAGTGTGCCCTCGGACCTGACTAAGGAAAGTCTGATTCCGAAACCTGTATCGGTAACATCAACGGGAGATTACTTTAACCTTCAGGAAGGTGCGGTTATCTATGTTCAGGGCGGAAATGAAGAGATAAAAAAGACCGGACAATATCTCGCTGGTCAGCTTAAACCCGCTACAGGGCTCGATCTGGAAGTCGTGGAAACGACAAATGCACCAGGCGCCGGTAATATTTACCTGACATTAGACGCTGGTTTTTCCGCCGGAGGCAATGAGGGGTATGAGCTTTCAATTACAAAGGAGATTGTTAAAATTACTGCTTCCGCTCCGGAGGGTTTGTTCAGGGGTGTACAGACACTCAGGCAACTTTTACCGGTAACAGCCGCGACAGCAGAAACGGAACCAATAAAAATGGCAACAGGGGTTATTACAGACTATCCGGTTTATGCCTACCGGGGAGCCATGCTCGACGTAGCGCGTCATTTCTTCGGAGTTGATGACGTAAAAAGGTTTATCGACCTTATGTCGGCATATAAAATGAATGTTCTTCATCTTCACCTTTCCGATGATCAGGGCTGGAGGATTGAAATAAAATCCTGGCCTAATCTTACAATTCATGGAGGTTCCACTCAGGTAGGCGGTGGCAATGGCGGGTTTTATACCCAGGAGCAGTATTCTGATATCAATGTCGTTGACTTAAGCTATAATGGTTTGTAATTCATGTAGTAGAGTTTCTTAGGTCGTTTTTTTCTTTCATTCTTTCTGCCAGTGCGGATGATTTCCCTTGTTTGGCTCACAATGGAATCAAACGCCGCAATAG
>CAIMVD010000268.1 GCA_903844815.1 uncultured Bacteroidota bacterium
AACCCTTATTAACTGCAAGGTCGCAGGCAATTCTTAATAACCTTACCGTTTTGCCTGTGCCTGCCCTGCCAGCAATTATAGTTAACTTTTTACCAATATCCTGGGCATATTGCTGTTTGTCCAGGGTGGCACTTGTTATCTGTTCAATCTTCTTCCGGGTAAGATCACCGCTAGCCATACGGATCTCGGAAAACAGATTGAAAACCTGATGTATACGTTTTAAATCGAATAAATCTTTGTTAGCCAGGTTTACGCAATTAATAGTACAATAAGATTGGTTCTCTGGTTTAAACGGAGCAAACTGATAAGTTGATTTTGTAACAATATCAATAAGGGAGAATGATGAAGGGAGCAAATTATCTTTGCGGTTTTGATTTAACTGCACCAATTCATTAGAGGAAATATTCCTGAGCCAGATAAAATTGCAAATGCTTGGTGAAAATCCGAGTTGTTCATTAAAATACTTCATCAAAGCATATTTTTGCTTCTCGCTCTGAGAAGTGGCATCGCTCCATTTCTGATTATATTTAACTAAGAGATTCAGTCCATCTTGTTTAACTCCTGAGTGACTATGCTCTTTTAATTCAATAACATAACAGAAGCTATTCAGATAGGTCTCTCTTTTGGCAACCGGTAACGTTGTAAAGCTCTTATCTTTAGTTTCTGATGTGATTTGAAGTTTTAAATTCTCCAATTTACCAATCATAATAATGTCAATATCCTTTGTTTCTTGCCCAAACAAGGTAACATTGCTTATAATCAGTATCTCTCCTTTGGAATATTTTGATATTTGACTTAATTCCTTTTCAAGAATTTTTTTAACCTGGGCTGCAGCTTTCGCTTCAGATGAGTCATCATTATTGGACTTGATTCTTATGGTTATTGCCATCGCATCTTTTGTTCCAGGTTTATAACATTATCGAACTTATTAATCCTTTTCCAACGGTTGCTTTGCAATAAAGATAGTTAAATTAAGCTTGAACAACTGATTAGGTAAAACTTCTTTTCAACTTTTACAAAGTCTCTTTAATTTCTTGATTAATCATGCCAATTGTTAGTTTTTTCTTTCTGTCAAGGATTTCACTCAACCTGCTCTGGTTTAATAGGTCTCCTGATTTAAATGGGTTTTAAATTAATAACAATAATTATTGCAATAGTCCACCAGATATTCAACAACCTTCGGGTTTGGGGGGATCCGGGTAAGTTGATTATAGATATCTGAAGGATCTTTATCATCTAACATCTTAATAATCAGCTTCTCTTTTCCTTCAATAATCCTGTCATCTATAATATAATCTGCTTCATTTCTGATAATATGATCCCTGAGCTCTTCCCTTATTCCAAAGGAAAGATTATGCTTTTCGGTCAGTAGATCATAAATATGACCTGCCCAATTGTATTCATTATCAAGAATTTCTATAGTCATAAGGCAAATTATAAGTTTATTTTTTGTTCAGTTTTTTTCAGAATCATCTGGCTTACTAAAATTGTCTTCAACCAGATTATAATAAATAACTTCACCGCCATCCATCACGTGGCGCATTTTTATTTTATCCAGGAATTGCCCTTCACCGGGAATTGAAGTTTCAACCTTGGTCTTCTCAAAATGGAAGAGAGAGAAAAGCATACTGAATCCCGTAATATCCAGTCCGGTAAAAGGCCTATCAGGGGTGAATCCTTTTCCCTGAATTACCTGTCTGCACCCTTCCGCAATTACTTCAAGGTCTTCGTTGTCCCATTCAAGATCTGGCATGCCGAAAAAATCCTTTCGTCTGTATTTCTCAGGACCCATTTTCAGGTACTGGTTAGCTTTAGACATGATATACGAAAACCGGCTCTCTGTGAATAGTTTACACTCCTCCTCACTTAAAGCATCGATTATCTTATTCATTCTATCTAATTGTTTGAACATCTTATTAAATATTTTGTGTCAATTATGTTATATCCTTTGATTTTTGGTTCTTTTTCCATATTTATTTAATTATCTGTTTACCTGATTGTTCCAGTATTCATATATCAATGTCGTTGACTTAAGCTATAATGGTTTGTAATTCATGTAGTAGAGTTTCTTAGGTCGTTTTTTTCTTTCATTCTTTCTGCCAGTGCGGATGATTTCCCTTGTTTGGCTCACAATGGAATCAAACGCCGCAATAG
>CAIMVD010000269.1 GCA_903844815.1 uncultured Bacteroidota bacterium
ACTGGAATCTATTATCTTAATAATCTGACATATACAAAGTTCATAAAAACTCCAGGTTGACTTTTTTGGTACTCAGGTTGACCATTTTTGTACAAAAGTCAACCAACAATCTCAGAACCGTGTGTTAAATTGCAGCAAACCAAATCACTTTTTTATGAAGACTTTCATTAAAACAATCCTGTTCGCGGCTTGCCTTTTTGTGTCGCTGTTTTTGTTCGCCGATTCAATCCCAAGCCTGAGTAGCCTCACCTCTAACAACCCCGATTTCACATTTAATATTCCGCATGGACTCCCAACATGACAAATAACATCTGCTGATGATTCATTACTATGGAAAGCAGTAATGGATATTTAAAAGTAAACAGATTGGGTTTGAATTATTTTTTTAAAAATATGCTCAAACTTGAATTCTATACTCATAAACTGTTTACTCTCAAAAAATCAGATTTTCCCTTATTGACAGAATAGAACATCCAAAATAAACAAAACCGAATAAATAACCTCTAAATAGTATACAAAGATGAAAAATGTAATTTGTTTCCTGACTATTTTGCTTTTTATAGCCTCATGTTCTAAAACACCGGAAGATAGGAGCCTGTCCGGCAATTATGACCTGCCTAAAGACAATATTTCCAATAAACTATCAACTTATCCGTGCATAGACACATTAATCCTGTCGGAGTATTTAATAAAACATCCTTTATCTGAAAATGAGATTGATTCATTAAAAAAAGTAACAACAATAAATGGTGGGACAGAAAAAAGTAGTTCAGTTACTGCTAATGAAGGCGAATATCCTGAATATACAGATTATTCCGGAATGATTCATTTTAAGGTTTTTTATGCTTATAATACAGTTAAAGTACAACACCCTGTTCTAATAAGGTCAGTATCTGACAACTATGCTATGATTGGTGGAGGTGCATACGCCTATGGCTATTCCGGAAACGGAGCATTTTTAACTGCCTCAAGACCCTTAAATTCAACAACATGGCAAGGTCAATCAAAAGATCACATTGTACCAGACCCACATAATTTGAAAGTTTTCGCTATAGGAATGAGAATAGATGGAGTTGATCCTGCATTCTTAAAGTCAAAAATTCATATAGTTTCAAATACTTCTGCATTTAGTGATTTCCCGAATGTTACTGCAACAATTCCGGAAAACTGTCTTCTGATAGGGGGTGGTGCATGGGATAATTATTACGGCTATGGAAATATGCTTGTGGCATCGTACCCGAATTATATTTACTGGCAAGCTGGAGGTAAAGCATATCGAAGATCAGATCCTTCTCAAATAACTGCTTATGCAATCGGAATCGAAGATATTTCGTATCCAACGGTTGGATATCTTCAATTAACTGTAAGACAAATAACAGAATCCGCATATGGTGATATTCAGTATTGTTATGCCCCCGTCTGGTCAGGTTTTGCCTTAACATGTCCAGGGGGATATTGTACTTTTAACTCATTCGGAAGGATGTTGGTTGGCCTTTATCCTCAGGATTTATTCCCGGGTTCACAGGTTATTTCGAAAGATACTCCTTCTTATGGAGACTATGGAAGTAACTCTTCATTTGCCACCGGAATTCAAAAAAGGCCATATTGATAAAAATTACAACAACGATATTATGAGTAATCGAATTCTTCCATTTATTATCCTGGCCATTATAAGCTGCTCATGCGACAAACACTCTAATGTAATTCCTGATTATGGAAGGAAAATAACTATCAATGGTATTATCTCAACCGACAGCCTGTTGAATGTCAATATTGGCAAAAGTGCCTACATAGACGATATTTCAGGTTCAGCACATAATTCGCTTGTTGATCTCGACAGCGTGGAAGTAAAAGTTTATTTGAACGGAACTGTAACTGACTCGCTCAGGCACGTTGCGGGCTATAATTATGATGTCTGGAAACTTTTCAACCCGGGAAATTACAGATCCGCAAAATTATTGCCTGAACCGGGTCATAATTTCAGAATCACGGCTAAGGCCAAAAATCTGCCTGATGCTGAGGTAACTGCAACTATTCCGGAAGTTGTACAAATCATAAAAATAGACACAACTACAATTATCCTTCCTCCAGGAACCTATATTTCTAATAGTACAGGTGTGAAATGTGATATAGCATTTACTGATCCCGCTTTGGAATCCAATTACTATCTTCTTAATATCTGGGAAATTACCTCAGGTAAATATTTTACATCGAACAATGAACTGGAATTCACCTGCGCAGATCCTGTTGTTGAAGAAACCTTATCTAATGGCCGAAAAAATCAGGGAATTGCTTTTTCTGACAAGCTGATAAACGGGGAAAAATACAAACTATCCTTGATTATAAATCGCGAAGCTATTGGTATATACACGACAGAAAATTTCCAGAGGATTAGTTTCAGGCTCTATTCAATAAATGAAGACTTCTTCGATTACATCAGACTTTTGAATCTCTGCAGCAAAAATTTCGGCAATCCCTTATTTGAACCTGTCATGCTAATTTCAAATGTTAAAGGTGGATACGGGATGCTGTTCGGAGCTGCTATTTCAAGTTATAATATAACAGTAAGTAATTGAAAATGACAACAGAAAAACTTTACTATCTCAACAGAACAATAATTCCATTATTTTTTATCCTGATCTCTTATCCATCCTACTCACAGTGCCATTCTGTATCCGGTTTTGTCGAAGACTCTTATACAGGGGAAAAGCTTGCAGGAGCCTTCGTTTATGATTACACTGAAAAAAACATTATACAAACCAACGACTTTGGCTTTTTCAGAATTATGACAAATAGTGATGTTTCTGTACAAGCCTCCTATATGGGCATAAAATCGGAATTGTTGAGATTCCATCTGTTTGGTGACACTTTATTAAAATTTAAGATAAAACAGGTTATAGGGCTACATGAGGTCCAAATAAGCTCTGAAATGGCAAACAACAGATTTGGAGCCATCTTAGGATATGGCCGTTTACCTGTTAAACAACTCCTGCTGATGCCGGCATTGGGCGAAGCTGATATTGTAAAGTCAGTGCAGAATCAGCCGGGAATAAAAGGTGGCCTTGAGGGTTCAACAGGAATGTTTGTCAGGGGAGGCAGTTCAGGAGAGAACCTCTTCCTTCTCGATGATGTACCGTTATACAACGTAAGCCATCTTTACGGCTTTTTCAGCACATTTAACAGCAGCGTTGTAAAGGATGTAAAACTCTATAAAGGATGTTTTCCGGCCCGATATGGTGGACGAGTTTCATCAGTCATTGATGTAAGAAGCATTGATGGAAATCAGGAAGAACTTAAAGGTGAACTCTCTATCGGAATTATTTCATCACATTTCATGGCAGAAGGACCAACATCCAATCACAAAACTACGTTCGTTGTCTCAGGGAGAAGATCATATTTTGACTTGTATTCAGGGATATTTGATAAGTTAACCTTGCTGGGACTTAATTTCCCCGGATATTCCTTTTATGACTTTAATACAAGGATCGCCCATGCAATCTCACCTAAGGATAAAATTTATTTAAATTTTTATACAGGCAGGGATAAAATTTATGATAGAATCTCAAATATTTATACTGCAAATAATCAGGCAACCTACTCTGAGATGACCGAAGAAAAGTCGGGTTGGGGGAATATAACAGGCTCAGTAAGGTGGAATCATTTAACTGATAATTTATTATTTATAAATACCACAATTTCAGGCACCGGTTACAATTACAATGTCAGTGAAAATTACAGGAGCCTGCAAAATGACTCACTTGCCGGGGAACAACTTTCACGGTCGTATACTGCCGAATATTCTTCAAATGTCACAGATATTTTACTGAAATCTGATTTTGAATATTCATTCTCGAACTTTCATAAAATAAATTTTGGTCTCGGAAGCACCCTGCATATTTTTAATCCCGGTAAAAACAGCTACAATTCGAATAGCACAACAACCGGCCAGATAACAGAAACTTCCATGAATAGTATCAAAATTCAAAGTAATGAACCGTATTTGTATTTTGATGATGAATTTAAAGCTGGCGAAAAAATTATAATAAGAAGCGGACTGAGAATAAGCAGTTTTATTACAAGTCGACAAACAGAAATAAATCCTGAACCCAGAATATCGGCCAATTTTAAAATTCTTCCGGCGTTATCATTAAAAGCTGGCTATTCACGAATGTTCCAGTACATGCACCTTTTGAGCAATTCAGGATTAAGTATGCCTACGGATTTTTGGATACCGGCCCTAAAACCGGTTTATCCCGAAAAGTCAGATCAGGTAAATGTCGGATTAGCGTGTCAACTTACAGAAAATGCAGATATATCTATCGAAGCTTACAAAAAGTACTTAACAAATACTACTGATTTTAAAAATGGCTATTCAGTTTTCAGCACTTCTGAGAATTGGTATGACAGAGTCACTCAGGGTAAAGGAGAAGCCGGAGGAGTTGAAATAAGCCTGAAGAAGAGTGGAAAGATTCTATCTTTTGACGTAAACTATACATTATCAAAAGCAACCCGTATATATGACGATCTGAATAACGGCAGGGAATTTCCATTCAGATATGATCGCCTTCATGACTTAAACATTTCATTATACTACAAAATATCAGAGAAATGGAATATTTCAACCCTTTGGGTCTATGGTACAGGCTACCCTGTTACTGTTCCGGTTGAGAAATATTCACCCTCAATTAATATAGTTTCAGGCATTCAGCATAATCTGATTTATTATTACCCCTCCCAGAATAATTTCAGGCTTTCAGATTATAAGAGACTTGATGTTGGGATTCACTATAGTATCTGGAGAAAGAAGACAGAGCACAATATCAGTCTGGATGTTTTCAACGCCTTAAATCGGAAAAATCCGGTAAATATGTACTATATTCAGAATATTTCTTTAAAATATGTTTATCTGTTTCCGTTTATGCCATCGCTTACATATACTATAAAATTCAACACATTATAAAAGAAGCCCTCATCATAAGAAATGTTCTAAAACTTGCCTGGTAAAAAGGAGCCTATTAGGAATACGGCGGATTTGGTTCAATCCTTGAATCATACCTGTAATCCAGTAACCTTTCCTTGCCTGTGTCGTTTTTTTAAATTCGCGGATACTGCCCACTTCCATGTGGCCCGTTTCGGAAGCCCCTTATTTTGTCGTGCTCACAACCCTGTTTAGAAAAAGAGGTCAATTGCAGCCAAAAAACATTAGAAATTTCATGCTTTTGCGAACCCGCAGGAACTCCTAACTTCTACTGGAAGCTATAATCTTAATAATCTGGCATATACAAAGTTCATGAAAACTCCAGGTTGACTTTTTTGGTACTCAGGTTGACCATTTTTGTACAAAAGTCAACCAACAATCTCAGAACCGGGTGTTAAATTGCAGCACACCAAATCACTTATTTATGAAGACTTTCATTAAAACAACCCTGTTTGCAGCCTGCCTTTTGGTATCTCTGTCTTTGAACGCTTTCAGGAACATTTGATATCGCCGAGTAACTTCTTAGTATAATCATTGAACTACACCTTAACAATAAAAAACCATTTATGAATGACTTTACAAAAAAAGTGGCCGGCAAATCCACCTTTAATATTGGATTTATTTCTGTTTTACTTTCAATATTCTTTCCCCATTCAAATATTTTCTACCCGGTAACCGGGGTAATTGCTATTGTGTATTTCTTTGGAGGTGGGTATTTTTTTAAAGGTTAGTATCCTGAGGGAAAGCCGATGTTCCTGTATTTCCTGGGATTTCTCTATTCGGGAATTTTTCTTGGATCAGCCTTTTCATCGCCAAAGTTTTCATCAGCACCGGAGTTATTAAGAGCCCCGGTTATCTGGAGTGCTGCTTTATTAGTCATTGTTGTTATACCGGTTCTGTTAAAAAAGGAGAAATTTCAAAATGGACTAAACCATTTTTTTATCGAGGGGATAATTCTATTAGTCTTCTCCATAATTCAGGGAATAATACAGAAAGGATAATTTGATGCATGAAACATTTCACAATGAAGCCAAAATATCCTCCAGCGATCTTGTGACCTTCTCATCTCCTTTCAGGATTTCGGCAAGTCGTTTTCGCCGTGCTGAAACTGCCTGCTTCGAAATGAAAAACAGCTCTGCAATCCTCTTACCCCTTATTCCGGCTCTTGTAAGATAGCATACAAACAGGTCGTCCCGTGAAATTGAAGGATATAACCCTACCAGCCCGGAACGCAAACCCGGAAATATCTCGTCGGTAAATGCCATGAAGGCTTCCTTTTCCTTCTCCGAAACCATTTGAACAGGGCCGCTAATGATAAGGTTGTAAATATCAGATGAATAGATTTGCTTCTTCCCCTTATTTTTTCCTTCTCCCTGCCCCGACAGCCGGGTATTTTCAAGTTCAAGCAGCTTCTTTTCAAGCCTTAGCGCCGCCTTATTCTTTATTGATTTACTATTCAACAGATTGCCTAATTGCATAATTCGATCAATATTTTTTCTGATCTGATCATGGTCAACAACATTATGCTTGTTTGCAAACTGTCTGAACACCTCATCCTGAAGTTGCTGCTCCCTCCTTTTTACCGCACGGCTGTATAAAGTGTATACTGCTATGCTTCCGGTCATTAACATGATAACAGTAAAGAGTATAATATTATTGATGGCAGCACGGGTCCGGGCCAGTTCTGCCCCGGAAGCTTTCCGTTCCAACTGCTGATAATCGTAGAGATGCCTCACTTTCAACATTTGCGTAGTGTTTGACCTGCTCTGTATGGAATCCCTGAGTAACTCATATCTCTCCTGCATTGCGGCATAATCCTCCCACTGATGATTCTCCCTGGCCAGGCGATATAAGTAAAAGTATGAACCTGCACGGGTTTCGGAACGTAAAGATTTCTTGCTGATGTTTAAATAATACCTCGCAGAGTCAGCAATTCCCGTATTATAGAACAGTTTGCCAAGCGTCAAATAAACCGGGTAATAATCTGAAGAATCATATACCTGTTTCAACGACTGCCTTATGTAATAATAAGCCGACGGATAATCCTTCTCTTCGGCAAGAACATCTCCAAGATTGTTCAGCACAGAGAAACGACTGTACGAGTCGGCATAGAGCAGGGCCTGCCTGTAATATTTAATTGCACTGTCGGGCTTGTGCAGCATACTGAAAAGACGGCCAATATCGCGCAGGGCAAAGGCAATATTTCGTGTTTCCCCGGTTTTAAGGAAAAATGCCGCTGACCGTTTTAAATGCAGTATTGCCATATCGGGCGCATCCTGATATGTATAAAGAACACCTAGGTTGTTCTGAATTCTTCCTTCAATGCCATAGTTTTCTGCAGAACCTCCTGCTTCAAGG